>NZ_JBBMXH010000025.1:0-46841 GCF_037996725.1 Xenorhabdus entomophaga | reverse complement strand
ATTGCGGTGCACCCAGCCAAAGAAATAAGCTTAAAAAAGCGAGTTGGTGTGATGATTATCGGGCAAGAGTTTTCTTTGGGTGAAAATTAATCAGAGTATGCTCGCGCCCTGATTGGAAGCATGACCCAATGTGTTTAATACAGATTTTTTCGTTCTCCCTGTTTTTCCTCCAAAGCTTGGATCATTGATATATCTGGATAGTAAGTCACCAACTGTTAATTCATCTACATCACCATGTGTTGGAATCCCATTTTGTTCAAGTTCTACTACTCTTTTGGCACCCCATGTCTTAGCATGGGAGTGTTTTATAAATGTACGGTTCTCTCGATATATATACTTACCTCCAGACTTAACTCCAACAGTACATCGGTAACGCAAAGTGCCGTCCGCACGGGGGCGTTTTTCTATACTATAGTAAGCCATAATTGATATTCTCCTGCTTAGTCTCTCAATAGTATGGGGATATCATATAAGGTGTTCTTGGGGGTGCTATCAGGGGTGCTGATAATAGAAAAATAGCGTAAAATAACCTTAATTGCACGAAAATAAGCAAAACTGAAAGCATATTAAATTCACTATGATAGTAAGAGATAGCAGGTGTTTGACAATGAAATTGAGATATTTGTTTTTGCTATTTAGCCTATTTCTTGTTGGCTGTACTAATCCTGCTTCCAAATCTACCCCCCCTCCGTTAAGAGTTGCCCTTTCTGATCCGATAATGGTCATAGCCCAGCTAAGAGATCAACTTGAACAATGGCATAGTACGCCATACCGTTACGGTGGTATGGATAGACGTGGTGTTGATTGTTCTGGTTTTGTCTATCGTACTTTTTATGATCGTTTTAATATCCGGCTTCCCCGCACAACGAGTGAACAAACCAGATTAGGCACAAAGATTAGCAAAGATGATTTGATGCCGGGAGACTTGGTCTTTTTCAAGACGGGCAGTGGTGAGAGTGGTTTGCATGTCGGTATTTATGATACTAACAATGAATTTATTCACGCATCTACCAGCAAGGGGGTAATCCGTTCCTCGCTTGATAATGTGTATTGGCGCCGTGTTTTCTGGCAGGCTCGCAGGATGTGATCCCACTTTCATCCCATTTTCCCGGCAACGCTTTATGATATCTTAATGTTCTGTTTTCCTTTGCCGGAGCCAAAAATGTCCACATTACGTTTGTTGCTGTCAGACTCTCACGATCCTTGGTTTAATCTTGCTGTTGAAGAGTGTATTTTTCGACAGATGCCACCAAATCAGCGTGTTCTTTTCTTATGGCGTAATGATAATACTGTCGTAGTTGGGCGTGCACAAAATCCTTGGAAAGAGTGTAATACCCGAAGAATGGAACAAGATGACATTAAACTGGCTCGACGTAGCAGTGGCGGAGGGGCGGTTTTTCACGATTTAGGTAATACGTGCTTCACTTTTATGGCAGGTAAACCTGAATATAACAAAACTGTTTCCACGCAAATCATCCTTGAAGGGCTGAAAAAATCAGGGATTCATGCGACAGCTTCTGGCCGCAATGATCTGGTTTTATTTTCCCCTGAAGGAGAACGTAAAATCTCTGGTTCTGCGTATCGGGAAACTAAAGATCGGGGATTTCATCACGGAACTTTATTGATTAACGCAGATTTGAATCGTCTGGCCGATTACCTTAATCCTGATCCTAAAAAATTACAGGCGAAAGGTATTACGTCGGTTCGTTCCAGAGTAACAAACTTATCTGAATTATTGCCCGATATTACACATGAAAAGATTTGTCAGGGCATTATTGAGGCATTTTTTGACCATTTTGGCGAAACAGTTAAGGCGGAAATTATTTCACCGCAGGTTTTACCTGATTTGCCGGGTTTTAGTGATATTTTTGCTAAGCAGAGTAGTTGGGAATGGAATTTTGGTCAGGCTCCAGCGTTCAGTCATACGTTAGATACACGATTCCGTTGGGGGGGAATTGAGCTGCATGTTGATGTTGAACATGGTGTGATCAGCCGTTGCCAGATGTTTACCGACAGTCTTGAACCTGCACCGTTTGAATTACTGGCTGAAAAGTTAATTGGGGTATTGTACCAGCCAGAGGCAGTTGGACGGATCATTCAGCAAATTAGTGAGTTATATCCTTCTTTGGATACAGAGCTACAGCAATCGTATCACTGGCTCATCAATGAATTGAAATAACCTGAAAATTTAGCAAAGTGTGAAAAAAATGGTCAACTACAGGAAAGTTGACCATAAAGGGTGACACTTATTAAAAATTTTTATTCTTCACAATGTAAAAAAGTCTTTAATTCAGGTAGTTGCCCGTTTTCTCTGAATTTAGCCGGCGTAGTGTTAAAATGTTTTTTAAATATCCGGGTAAATGTAGCCTGAGAACTAAAACCATATTGCAGAGCAATATCAAGAATCGGCAAATTATCTTCATGCAAAGATCTGGCTGCTTCATGAAGACGGCGTCGGCGTACGTATTGGCCTAGTGTACAACCTTTTAATTCCTTAAAAATTCGTTGTAAATGCCATTTTGAATAGCCACTCTTATGAGCAATAGCATCTATCTTTATGCCTTCTGTTTGTTGCAGTTGGCTTTCTAGCCATCTGACTATATCGTTGATAACATTTTCTAACATGTTTACCTCCCACGTGAGTGGGGTTTTTGCTAAAAAGATACCGATATATAAATAATTATTTACGTTATTGCGCGTGCCATTTTAAGAATTTCCTTTTTGTCGTATACGCAAAACGTGCGATTTAGGGTTAAGAACCGTTATATGTTATTTGTTTCTTTTTATCCGAACAATAGATTTGAAACTGTAGCTAATCAGCTAAGATCCGAAAGGTGAAGAGAATAATCACTCTTTTTACTGCCTGAGATAGATTTGTGGTTGATGAGTTTCAGGATGTTGGGTGACACCTAAATCAGCTTGATACCATTGTTTGAGAATATCGTCCCGCAGTACATCGTATGGAGTGCCTGATGCGACTAATTTTCCTTTGTGCAAAAGGATAATTTTGTCAGCATAAAGGGCAGCCAAGTTTAAATCATGCAGCACACAGCAGACAGCAATAGGTTGCTGACGTGTCAGGCGATGAACGAGTCGTAGTGTATGTTGTTGATGATAAAGATCCAGCGCTGAGGTGGGTTCATCCAAAAAGAGACAAGATTCTGTAGGCTCCGGATGCCAAAGTTGGGCTAAAACCCTCGCTAACTGAACCCGCTGTTGTTCTCCACCTGAAAGTTGTTGGTAATTTCTTTTTCTCAGTTCTTCGCACTCAGTTAATGCAATAGCTTCATCAATAGCGATTTTGTTGTGGGCATTTTCATGGGGAACACGACCCATTGCAATGACTTCTTCCACACTAAAAGGAAAAGAAAGGGCGCTATATTGCCGCATTACCGCACGAATACGAGCGAGTTGCTGAGTCGGCCAGCGGGAAATGGGAACGCCTTTTAACAGGCATGTTCCTGAGTTTGGCGGAATATAGCCAGTTAATAATCGTAACAGTGTTGATTTTCCCGCCCCATTTGGGCCAATAATCGCGACAACTTCCCCAGAACGAATGGAAAGTGAAACATCTCTGATTATCTGGTGTTGGCCGACGAAATAATTTAAATTTTTAGCTTCAAGCAAGTTATCTGACACGACCCGTTCCATTATAAACGGCCTCCTGATGACTTAAGGATCAGCCATAAGAAATAGGGAGCACCAATCAAACCCGTTATCAATCCTACTGGCATTTCGGCGGGAGAAACCAATGTCCTGGCTAGTGTATCAGCGGTTAACAAAAGGCATGCTCCGCCCAAAGCTGATATTGGTAGCAACCAAGTATGATCGCCACCAAACCGCATTCTGGCAAGATGTGGAATAACCAAACCGATAAAACCAATGACACCAGACAGTGCAACTGCACATCCGATCAACAACGCACTCAGTAATAATAATTGATATTTAGTACGCTGGACATTGATGCCTAAATAATGTGCTTCTTCATCACCCAATTGAAGCAAATTTAACTTTCGTGACTGGCTGAATGACAGTATACAAACGGGAATAATGAGGGATGCGGCAATTATCAGCGTTGGCCATTGAATTTGGCTTAACGACCCCATCATCCAAATGGAAAACTGGCGCAATTGTTGATCGTTACTGATATAACTTAATACACCAATAAATGCCATGCACAGTGCATTAATTGCGATACCTGCCAGTAGCAGCTTTGATAGGTTACCGTGGCTATATTTATTAAGAGAGAATATCAGGGAGGATACCAATAAGCTGCCGGCAAAAGCCGCAATAATATGGCCGTATAGCGCAATACTGGCTGGTAAAGTGAAAGGCAGGACGATAGCCATTGCTACTGTAAGTGCTGCTCCACTACTGATCCCTAATAACCCGGGATCGGCCAGGGGGTTGCGGAATAACCCCTGCATCACGGCACCAGACACAGCCAATGCACATCCGACAAGAATTGCCAATAGAATACGTGGCAACCGAATATTTAACCAAATTTGCCACTGTGGATCCTCCAAAGAGGATTCCCACAGGGTTTTAAAAGAAAGTGGCAATGCCCCCATGTTGGCTGAGCTGATTGCTAGAAAGAATAACAACAAACCCAGTATTATCAGACCGATACTGGGGGATTGAGAACGACTCATTGCACTTTCTCCGCGGCTTCACGGACTTGTTTCATAACGGCAGGCGTTTGCAGCCCAAATCCAAGCAGACCCATTTCATCAACAACAACGATCTGTTTTTTCTTGCCTGCGGGAGTGAAATTTAATCCGGGAAGTTGCCAAACTTTATCCATACCGCCTAAAGTCTTCAATCCTTCTGTACTGATCAGTAACAAATCTGGCTTGCTGGCGATAACTCCTTCTTGAGACAGAGGGCGGTATCCTTGAATTCCCTGCATTGCATTCTTTGCACCAATCGCACGAATAATCTGATCTGCGGCTGTTTTTTGACCGGCAGACATTGGCATAATGCCACCGTGGCTCATGACAAAAATGACCTTAGTGGGAATATCTGATGTGGCGATATTTGCTAATTGTTGCCGGTATTGGGCAATCAATGCTTCACCGTGTTTTTCCTGATTGACCGCCTTGGCGACGGTCATGATTTTTTCAGGAACGGCTTCTAACGAGGTTTCGCTGGTCACTTTAATAACTTTTACACCGGAATCTTCGACTTGCTTGAGTGCCAGAGAAGGTTGAGCCGATTCACTGGCGATCACCAATGATGGGCGCATAGACAAAATCCCTTCTGAATTCAGCATCCTCATATACCCTACATCGGGTAGAGAGAGTAATGCTTTGGGATTTTGGCTGGTACTGTCCCTTGCGACAACATGCTTTCCTTCGCCAAGTGCAAAAACAATTTCAGACACATCGCCACCAATTGTAACAATGCGCTCAGCAGAGAACACATTGAAGGAGATGGCAAGCATAAATGTTAGAAGCCACTTTTTCATGCTATATAAGTTTCCTGTTCTGGTTGCAGTTTAGGCAGAGCGGCTATTTGTTCACGCCATTTAGCTTGCTCTGGAGTACCTTCGGTGCGTTGACCGTATAACTGTGCGATTTGATTTCCATTGGCATCAAATAACTCGAGGCTGGTGACAAAACCATTATCTGTTGGTTTACGGGTAACCCAGCTTTCAGCAATGGCACTTTCAATCAGGTGCAGAGTGAAATTATGGTTGAAAATATTGAGCCATTTCTGAGAGGAATTTTCTTCCTGATAAGGCATCAAACGCTCCAGTTTGCCGGTAAAAATCTGAACGCAGCCACGGTTTCCGACAAAGACCATGATTTCGTTCTGATCGTTATAGGCAGTTTCAACTATCTGGTTTACTGCTGAATTATCAACACGATATGCCAAATCATCACTGACAGCATTGAAAATTTGCTGGCGGTTCAGATTATGGCGTTTCATCATGATGAAGAATTGATGTACATCAGTCATCGCTCGCCATTCTTCATCTAACTGTGCACGTAATTGCTCAGTGACTTCTGCATGTTCAGGTGCTTTTTCTGGCTGAATCTCCAGCGCCGGATTTTCATTGGACTGATATTTTTCGATCAAAGCATCCCACGCAGCCATATCCGTATTACTGGTGGTATAGACCTTATGCAGTGCGTCACCTTGGCGATCAAAGAATTGAATGCTGTGACGCATACCATTCTTGGCAGGCTCAACCAAAGAGAAAATACTATTCCAGTGTTCGAAGAACAAACGCAGGTCAAGTTCACGTGGGTTGAGGATCAAACCAACGTGTGGGCTGAATTTGGTATTTTCGTAACGGCCAATATGCTCGTGAACAGCGAAATCATTGCGGGTAATTGCCTTGGTTTCGCCAACTGTCGCCAGTTCCTGAAGTAAGGTTGGAGCATCAATATTCAAACGTTTTGCGTCAATACCGACACGGCTCTGCAATAACTCTCCTTCGCTGACATTGAGATAAGCCGCGAGGTCACGTGCATATTTAGCTTTGTTATCTGCTTTGGCTTGTTGGTAACGTTCATAAAGTGATTGATTCACAGTTGCTGACTCCTTAAAAAATGGCGTTAAAAATACATTTCATTTTAAAAATTAATGGCATGGTCTATTACTATTTACCATTGGTAACTGACGAACAGTTTGGCGTTGCGACCCGTTTGTGGTGCACCCAAAGATGAGTAATAAGCTTTATCGAAAGCATTACCCAGTACGACAGAGGTCGTCAGCCCTTTTAATGTTCCATCGCCGTGATAGCTGACATAGAAATCATTGACGGCATAACCTGAATATTGTTGGATTTTCTGCCCTCGTTCGTTTTTATCACCATTTACACCCCTAAGATTGGTATGTTGGGTAAACTTACCGATCCAACCAATGGAGAAACCTGTAGTAGATAATGGAATGTCCAATGTACTGGTCAGGGTATCTGGGCTGAGAGCTTCGATAGATGCGTCCGTTTCTTCGTTCTTACCAGTTGTACGGTTGTAAGCGAGATCCCAAGAGAACCAATCAGAGTCATATGTCATAGAAACATCCCAACCCCAAATTTTAGCCTTTGGAATATTCAATGACGTCGTAAATCTCCTATCAGAGGTAACAATAGAAGATATGTAATCTTTCGCTTTAGTATCAAAATAGCTGGCCTTAAGTTTCAAACCGTCATTGCGGGCTAACAAATCATCAAAACGCAGCCCGAAACCATATTCTTGTGTCTCATTGTTCTCAGGGCGTAAATTTGGATTTGGTTTCCAATAGTTTGTAAATCCTGGGCGTCCCCTCATTGGAGGCATATCAAAATGTTTCGAATCGTTATACATTTCGCCCATACTTGGCGCCCGGAATGCCTGAGAATAGGAAGCAAACATCATCAGCCAATCGGCTGGAGTAACGCTAATGGCGCCTTTTGATGACCATTTGTCAGCACTGATATCGTCATATTTGTTATTTGAAGACTTATAATTGTCATAACGCGTACCCGCAATAAACGAAACAGGCAACTCCCGTAAAGTCATTTCGTCCTGAATCCAGCCGGATGCAAAACGAATATCGGCATTGGGAAAACCTACAACAATATCACTGCTTGGCTTTTGTCTTTGCTTATAGATTTCGCCGCCATAGGTAAATTGATGCGCTGCAAAAGCAGTGTTTGGCAAATGGGAGCGGTTTTCAAGTTTTATACCGTAAGTTGCTTGTTTACGGCCTTCAAAACTTTTGTCTTTATTTTTTGTATTAATATTTACATCGGAATAATAAATATCCGCTCTGGTGTTTAACCAGTTGTAGTCTGATGGATTCAGTTGATAAGTCAGATGTACATCACGTTGTGCTGTGGTGCGGTCTACCTTTTGGTTTCTACTATTATCGTTAGGTTCTTGTGGATTTTTGGGTTCATGTGCTTCATTGCGGTAATAGCGTAAGTCACCGCTGAGCGTCTGGCTGTCAGTTATTTTCCAGGAGCCTTTTGCCAGAATATTACCAATGGTTTCATCATTACGACCTTGCGTGCCATCTCCGTAGCGGATATTACCTACATCGCGGGTACCAAATGCCAATAATCCATCAAGTTGTTCTGTTTTACCGAATGCGGTACCACCAAATCCCAGACTGTGATCCCCTGTGCCTGCGCGGTTAAAAACGCGAAAACCAGTGTTTTTACCTTTTTCCAATAAATCAGCTGCATCTACTGTTTGGTAGGCAATAACACCACCGAGAGCACCACTACCATATAACAGAGCCGATGGGCCACGAACAATTTCGACTTGCTTAATCAGTGCAGGATCAAGGAATACGCCATTAAGATGCCCGGTATCGGTTCCTTGCCGAATGCCGTCCACAAGGGTGAGAACACCCTTCTGAGAGTAACCTCTCATATTGATATCTTGCCCATTGGCGCGTCCGGAGCCAGCAATTTCAATTCCCGGGATTTTGTTCAGTAAATCACTTGCATTGCCTGCAACTTTGTTACTGGCTGAATTACCATTAATGACCGTAACCATCATCGGAGCCTCAAAACTATCACGCTGATTACCCGTGGCGTAAACAGTTAAAGTGTCTTTGGATGATTTGTCCTTTTCAGAAATTGCTGTCGCTGCATTCGCTGAAGATAAACTTGCAAAGATAGCTACGGTTAATGCAGACAATCTTAGGCTGGGCGATTTAATTAGGGTCATGCAGGTCAATCTCCGTGCTTAAATAGTGTTTTATAAATTAAAACGAAAGAGCAACACCTTGCTGATGCTTAAAAGGTGAGCTTGCTAAAAATTTTGCTATGTCAGAATAAATTTGCTGCATTTTGTCGAATACGTTGAGGGAATCTGCTTTTTTTACACATTTTTATGACATACAATTTTGTTGATGGTGATTGGTCATCAATACAATTGTGCTTTACAGAATCGTTGGATAGATCAGGAAGAATCTGCTGTTGCAGGAGGTTAGTGTAGCAATGTTGACGATACGCTAATTTTTCCATAACCAAATTGAACAATAATTATTCTAATATTGAGAATAATTATCGTTTCAATAGAGGTTAACTTCAAGTTATTTTTTTTATACCTATGTTAAATGATCAATTGATTGATTTTTATGGTTTTTTATGGATTTATCTGGCTCCGACAATAACACACAGGAGCCAGAATAGGGAAAGGATTCAGGAACAATTTTCAACAGCATTGGCAAGGATACTGATAAATTGTTCGGTATCCTGCCAGCCAAGGCATGGGTCGGTAATGGATTGTCCGTAGGTCAAAGGTTCTCCCTGAACCACTTTTTGAGTACCTTCCACCAAAAAGCTTTCAGCCATGACGCCGGCAATGGCAGTTGAACCAGCTTGAATCTGTTCTCCCAGATTTTTTGCGACATCTAATTGACGGCGATGGATTTTCTGACAATTAGCGTGGCTGCAATCCACAATCAAGCGTTCGGGTAAGTTAAACTCACGTAATTTATGGCAGGTTGCTGCAATCTCTTCCGCACCGTAATTCGGTTTTTTTCCGCCCCGCATAATAATATGCCCATAGGGATTTCCACTGGTTTGATAAATAGTCATTTGACCATTTTTGTCAGAAGACAGGAACGTATGTCTGGCCCGTGCTGCACGAATGGCATCAATGGCAATAAGTGTATTGCCATCTGTCCCATTTTTAAAACCAACTGGACATGACAGAGCAGAAGCCATTTCTCTGTGGATTTGGCTTTCTGTGGTTCTGGCCCCAATCGCTCCCCAACTAATTAAATCGGAGATGTATTGACCCGTCACCATGTCCAAAAATTCTGTGGCGGTGGGAACACCTAATTCATTGATATCAATTAATAGTTTACGGGCAAGTGAGATCCCTTCATTGACCTGACAGGAACCATCTAGCAGAGGATCTGAAATTAAACCTTTCCAACCAATAACTGTTCTCGGTTTTTCGAAATAGGTTCGCATTACAATTTCCAGACTGTGCTGGTATTTTTCACGCAATGTGCGTAAGCGGGAGGCATAATCAAGAGCTGCATCAACATCATGGATGGAGCAGGGGCCAATGATGACCAGTAAACGTTGATCATCGCCTGTCAGAATGGACTCGATACGTTTTCGTGACGATGTCACGTTTTGCAACGTCTTTTCTGATATAGGGTATCGTTCGGCAAGCACTTTAGGTGTGATAAGGCTGTCAATACGGTGGGTTCTTAACTCATCTGTTTTGTACATATACTTTCTCGAATTTTCCTTCATATTGAGACAGTGTCTGGAATGACAGAGATCACAATAACTCAACTTTCAGCAAATTCAACAGACAATAATGCTATTTGAGCGAGAAAGTGCCGTGAATAAATATTGTGAAACGCGCGGGTATCAGAATCAGAACATACGGCGTTTCAATCCCATACTATCAATAATCTTGGTTGAAATTTCTTCGATGGAATAATTAGTGGTATTCAAATAATTAATCTTGTTTTTACGAAATAGTGCTTCAACTTCAGCAATTTCTACGCGGCATTGGCGTAATGAAGCATAACGGCTATTTTCTCTTCGTTCCTCTCTAATGGCTGCAAGCCTTTCCGGACTGATAGTCAGGCCGAATAATTTATGCTGAAAGGGCTTTAAATCAGGGGGTAATTGTAGGTTATCCATATCATCGGCAGTGAAAGGATAGTTCGCAGCCTGAATACCAAACTGCATGGCAAGATAGAGGCTGGTCGGTGTTTTTCCGCAACGTGATACGCCGAGAATAATCACTTGGGCTTGATCAAGGTTGCGTAATGAAACGCCATCATCATGAGCAAGAGCATAATCAACCGCTGCAATACGAGCATCATATTGACTCAGATTTTTTTTGGATAATCCATGGGTCCGATGTAATTCTGGTTTTGGAGCCATACCTATTTCTTGTTGTAATGGCGCAACCAGTGCCTGGACAATATCCTGACAAAACCCATCGCTGCGGGTAATAATGCTTTTTACTTCATCTGAAATGATGGAATAAAAGACCAATGGCCTGATTTGCGTTTGCTGATATATCGCATTTATTTGATCTCTGATTTCTTCAGCCCGAGTTTTGCTGGTCACGAACGGTAGGGTATAGGAGGTAGTAGCAATCGGAAATTGAGATAAGACGGCATGACCTAATACTTCTGCGGTAATTGCTGTCCCATCGGAAATAAAAAATACGCTGCGTTCCGATTTTTCATTTTCTGCTGTTTGGGGGAGGTAAGTTTCTATCATTGTTTGTTTCTTTTATTGTTAGATTGCTATTGTTAGTTATCAAACTTTATAAAGTTGTTTGGCTGAATCGTTTTTATCAAGGATTATCAATACAACCATGTTTTCCGATTATACCTGTAAAAAAATAATATTGTTGGGTTGATCGATTCACCTTTCCATATATGACAAAACAATGTGCTAGGCTATTTCCTGCTGTGAAGAGCAGCCTTAATTTTTCCGATTTGTACTTCGAGAATGTAAAAAAGGATAGTTGCTAATGTCCAATAGTGGCCTCACCCCAAGCAATGTACTCTGGTATAACCAATTAGGCATGAATGATGTTAATCGGGTCGGTGGTAAAAACGCCTCTCTTGGCGAGATGATTACCAATCTGGCAGAACTTGGCGTATCAGTTCCTAATGGTTTTGCAACGACTGCACAGGCATTTAATGATTTTCTGGAACAAAGTGGTGTGAACCAGCGCATTTATCAATTGCTGGATGAAACCAATGTTGATGATGTTAATCAACTGGCCAAGACTGGCGCACAGATTCGTCAATGGGTGATTGATACGCCATTTACGGCTCAACTTGAAAAAGATATCCGTGATGCTTATCTGCAATTGTCTGAAGGCGAACCTGATGCTTCTTTCGCTGTGCGTTCTTCCGCAACCGCTGAAGATATGCCGGATGCTTCTTTTGCTGGACAGCAAGAAACTTTCTTGAACGTGCAAGGCATTGATGCTGTGATGGTTGCCATCAAACATGTTTTTGCATCACTTTTCAATGATCGTGCTATCTCTTATCGTGTCCATCAGGGATATGATCACCGTGGTGTTGCGCTCTCTGCGGGCGTACAGCGGATGGTACGCTCTGATCTGGCATCATCTGGCGTGATGTTCACAATTGATACAGAATCAGGTTTTGATCAGGTTGTGTTCATTACATCAGCTTATGGTCTCGGTGAAATGGTTGTACAGGGTGCAGTGAATCCTGATGAGTTTTATGTCCACAAACCTACTCTGAAAAATAACCGTCCTGCAATAGTACGCCGTAATCTTGGCTCTAAAAAAATCCGCATGGTTTATGCCGATAGTAAAGAGCATGGAAAACAGGTACGTACGGAAGATGTAGCAGACGAACTAAGCAATCGCTTCTCTTTGTCTGATAGTGAAGTAGAAGCGCTGGCAAGACAGGCACTATTGATTGAAAAACATTATGGACGCCCGATGGATATTGAATGGGCAAAAGATGGGCACAACGGTAAGTTATATATTGTGCAGGCCCGTCCTGAAACTGTTCGTTCAAATCAACAGGTGATGGAACGTTACCAGCTCAATGAACAGGGTAACGTGCTGGTGGAAGGCAGGGCTATTGGTCACCGTATTGGTGTCGGCACTGTTAAGGTTATTCATAATCTTGGTGAAATGGACCGGATTCAAGCGGGGGATGTGCTGGTAACGGACATGACCGATCCAGATTGGGAACCCATTATGAAAAAAGCGGCGGCCATTGTCACCAATCGTGGCGGGCGTACTTGCCATGCTGCCATTATTGCCCGTGAGTTGGGGATACCCGCCGTGGTTGGTTGCGGAGATGCGACCGAACGTCTGAAAGAAGGCCAGCAAGTAACGGTTTCTTGTTCGGAAGGTGATACGGGTTTTGTTTATCAGAATAAATTGGATTTCAGTGTTCAGAGTTCTCAGGTTGATGAACTGCCGGAATTAGATGTTAAGATCATGATGAATGTCGGCAACCCTGATCGTGCATTTGATTTCGCTTGTTTGCCGAATGAAGGGGTTGGTCTGGCGCGTTTGGAATTTATCATCAACCGGATGATTGGCGTACATCCTCGCGCGTTACTTGAATTCTCTCGGCAGTCACCTGAATTGCAAGAGCAGATTAAAGCGTTAATGCTGGGATATGATGATCCAGTTGAATTTTATGTGGGACGATTAACTGAAGGCATTGCAACATTAGCAGCAGCATTTTGGCCGAAACGTGTGATTGTTCGTTTGTCAGATTTCAAATCCAATGAATACGCGAATCTGGTCGGTGGAGATACGTATGAGCCGCACGAAGAAAACCCGATGTTGGGTTTCCGTGGCGCTGGCCGTTATATTTCTGACAACTTCCGCCAATGCTTCGCTCTGGAATGTGAAGCGGTCAAGCGGGTGCGCAATATTATGGGGCTGACTAACGTTGAAGTCATGATCCCATTTGTACGTACAGTGACTCAGGCTGAAGCTGTGGTGGCTGAATTGGCATCTCAAGGTCTGAAGCGTGGTGAAAATGGTTTGAAAATCATTATGATGTGTGAAATTCCATCAAATGCGTTATTGGCAGACAAATTCCTTGAGTATTTTGACGGTTTTTCAATTGGTTCAAATGACATGACTCAGTTGGCCCTGGGGTTAGATCGCGACTCTGGTGTAGTATCTGAATTATTCGATGAGCGTAATGATGCCGTAAAACAATTACTTTCCATGGCAATTCAAGCAGCGAAGCGTCAGGGAAAATATGTCGGTATATGTGGTCAAGGCCCTTCAGATCATGAAGATTTTGCAGCATGGTTAATGCAAGAGGGAATTGACAGTTTATCGCTTAATCCAGATACGGTAGTGAAAACTTGGATTTCTTTGGCTAAAAGTAACTAGCTGAATATAGTTCAGGCCTGAATTTAAAAGCCTGTCAGAATATTCGCAGGCTTTTATATTCTATGCAGCATGATCTTTTTTAGTATTATTGATTAATTAATAGAAGAAAAACTGAAAAAATGCCAAAAAAAAGCCTATCATGGGCTGACAGGCAAAGACTACACACAGCAATATATATTACTTCGTTCATCCCAGCCTATGGCGTTTATAGGCTGAGGTAGCAATTCACTGGGAAACATTTGTTTCGATGTAAAGAATACTAATTTAATAAATGAGTTTATTCATTAAGAATCCTCTTAATAAATAGAGTCTGGAAAAGAAACTTTGAAAAAATAACTTTTCTGTAACAATTTCCCGGTGATTTTTATTTCTTTTGAAAAGTGAATTTATTTTTTGGATATGACTTGGAAGGTATATTCATCGCAATGATAATTGCGTGAGAAAATAATATTCTCACGCAGTTATTTGATTATTTAACGTGCTTCTTGCTGAAATGTTTTTCTGTATCTGCCTTATTACTTTCAGGTTTAGGGACTTCATTCATCCATGCCAACAGGAGGCTGTAAGAAATTGCCAGCACAACAGGGCCAATAAATAACCCGATTACACCCAAAGAAAGTATGCCACCGATTACACCAGTAAGAATTAAAACCATCGGTAAGTCAGCACCAAGGCGAATAAGGAAGGGGCGAAGCACACCATCCATTGTCGTCAGAATCAGGCTCCAGATAACTAAAAGGGTTCCCCATGTTGTTTCTCCTGTCCAATAAAGCCATGCAATAGATGGAATGAGGACGAGCAGAGGCCCAAGCTGGGCAACACAACATACAAACATCAGCACTGTTAAAATCATTGGATAGGGAATGCCGGCAATGGCTAGCCCAATTCCACCCGCGATGGCTTGAACCAATGCTGTGACAACCACACCAAGGGCAACGGCACGAATGGATTGCGCTGCCAGTAATACTACTGCATCACCACGTTTATCTGCCAGCCGGATAGCGAAATGGCGAATACTGAGCATAACCTGTTCACCTTTCCAATACAGTAATACGCTGAACATTACCATCAGTGCCAGATGGAAAAGGAAGCGGCCTGCATTAGCGGCTTGAGTAAAAAACCATGTTGCTGCTTTACCGATATAAGGCGGGATTTTATTGAGAAGCAGGTTACTGCCATCAGCAATGAGAGCTTGCCATTTAAGATATAAATCATCGCCAACAACAGGTATGCGGCTGAGCCACTCCAATTGTGGCAGGTGAAAAGCAGAAGGGGATTTTGCCCATGCAATCAATGGCGCACTGTTTTCCACCAAGCTGCTGACCAGTAATGCGATCGGAATAACGAACAATAAGACTAATAGTAACGTCATTATGGAAACGGCGATCCAGCGCTTTCCCCATAATCGTTGTTGTAGTTTTTCCAACAAGGGCCAAGTTGCGATAACGACCATTCCTGACCAAATGAATCCCAAAATGAAAGGGCTTAAGACCCAAAAACTGGTTGTAATGAGCAATAAAATGAAAAATAGAGCGAATAACAGTTTGGGCAAATCTTGGTATGATTGCGATTTTTCCATGAAATAATTTCTCTTGGCAATTGAAAGTACTGTTGGCAGTAACAATGGTAATTAAATATAACGTTATTTCACTGGTTGCTCAAAATAGATAAATATTGTGATATTGTTAAAAGCCTGCCTCTCAGGCAAGTGTCTGAGTTACGCTACCCTGGATAGTATATAAATAGAACGCAATGTTGATACTAAATGCTAATGAGAAAAGGGGCAACTAGCCAATGATCCCACGTATATCACAAGCCCCCCATGTCAGTGATCTGGCACAGGACTATTTGACTGCATTGAAAGAAGCTGGCTTTACTGGAGACACAACCAGTAGTTACGCCGATAGACTGACTATGGCGACAGATAACAGTATTTACCAATTGTTGCCGCAAGCTGTTGTATTCCCACGCTCCAGTGCCGATGTTGTATTATTGACAAGGATAGCAGGTGAGGAACGTTTTCAAACTCTGACGTTTACCCCACGAGGTGGGGGAACTGGAACGAATGGACAATCACTTAACAATGGTATTGTGGTGGATATGTCCCGGTACATGAACCGTATTCTGGAAATTAATCCAGAACAGGGATGGGTCAAAGTCGAAGCCGGTGTTATCAAAGATCAACTCAATCAATATCTGAAACCATTTGGTTACTTTTTTTCTCCTGAACTCTCAACCAGTAATCGCGCCACTTTGGGCGGCATGATCAATACAGATGCTTCCGGCCAGGGATCGTTGGTTTATGGCAAAACCTCTGATCATGTTCTGGGTGTGCGTGCTGTTTTATTGGGGGGGGGAATGTTTGATACCCGACCTATGAATACGGCATTGGCGGAATCGATTGCTCAGGAAGAGACGCTCATCGGGGGGATTTATAAAACGGTATTGGAGCGTTGTCGTGAGCAAAGGAAGTTAATTCTTGAGAAGTTTCCTAAGCTCAATCGGTTCCTGACAGGATACGATTTACGCCATGTGTTCAGCGATGATATGCAGACGTTTGACCTTACCCGTATTTTGACCGGCTCTGAAGGCACACTGGCCTTTATTACAGAGGCTACGTTGGATATTACGCCGCTGCCAAAAGTCAGGCGGTTGGTGAATGTTAAATATGACTCTTTCGATTCTGCCCTGCGTAATGCTCCTTTTATGGTAGAAGCGAAAGCACTTTCAGTCGAAACTGTTGACTCTAAAGTGCTCAATCTGGCGCGTGAAGATATCATCTGGCATTCAGTGAAAGAATTAATCGCTGATGTGCCTGATAAGGATATGCAGGGGTTGAATATTGTTGAATTCAGTGGTGATGACGAACAGCAAATTGACCAATTGGTTCACGATCTTTGTCTGCGCCTTGATGAGTTGATGGCAAAAAATCAAGCGGGCATCATTGGCTATCAAACGTGTCATGACTTAATGGATATTGAACGCATTTATGCTATGCGGAAAAAATCCGTTGGATTACTTGGTAACAGTAAAGGCGCTGCCAAACCAATTCCATTTGTCGAAGATACTTGTGTTCCACCGCAACACCTTGCTGATTATATTGTCGAGTTTCGTCAGTTGCTGGATAGTCACAAACTGAATTATGGCATGTTTGGACATGTGGACGCAGGCGTTTTGCATGTGCGCCCTGCGCTGGATATGTGTGATCCTCAACAAGAAGTCTTGATGAAGCAGATTTCTGATGAAATTGTTCATTTGACAGCAAAATATGGTGGTTTGTTATGGGGTGAGCATGGTAAAGGATTCCGTGCGGAATACAGCCCGGCTTTTTTTGGCGAAACTTTGTATGATGAATTGCGTCGGATTAAAGCGGCATTTGATCCATTTAATCGCCTGAATCCGGGGAAAATTTGCCCACCAATTGGCATTGATTCCCCAATGATGAAAGTTGATGCCGCCAAGCGAGGAACTTATGACCGTACAATCCCTGTCAATGTGAGAACGGCATTTCGTGGAGCGATGGAATGTAATGGCAATGGCTTGTGCTTCAATTTTGATGTCAAAAGCCCCATGTGCCCTTCAATGAAAATTAGCCAGCATCGCATACACTCTCCCAAAGGGAGGGCAACCCTTGTCAGGGAGTGGTTGCGGCTTTTGACGGAGCAGGGTGTTAAGCCTGATTTATTGGAGCAGGGATTTGACCAGACGCGCCCCAGTTTACGAGAGTTGATTGAAAAAACGCGCCATAGCTGGAAAGCATGGCGAGGAGAATATGATTTTTCACATGAAGTGAAAGAAGCAATGTCAGGTTGTTTAGCCTGTAAGGCTTGTTCAACACAATGCCCGATCAAGATTGATGTCCCTTCGTTCCGTTCGCGTTTTTTGGAACTTTATCACGGTCGTTACCTGCGTCCACTGCGTGATCATATTGTTGCGAATGTTGAGCACAGTACGCCATTGATGGCAAAAGTACCTCAGATGTTTAATTTTTTCCTGAGACAGCCATGGGTGCAGAAAATCAGCCAAAACACTATTGGTATGGTTGATCTACCGCTACTTTCCTATCCGACATTGCAACAACGGCTTGCAGGTCATTATGCCGCCGGGACGACGTTGGAACAATTAGAAATCCTGTCGCCAACTGAACGTGCTCAGCATGTGTTGATTGTTCAGGATCCTTTTACGAGTTATCACGATGCGAAAGTGGTGACTGATTTTGTGCAATTGGTGGAAAAATTGGGATATAAACCTGTATTGCTGCCATTTTCACCGAACGGGAAAGCTCAGCATGTCAAAGGGTTTTTGAACCGGTTTGCCAAAACGGCAGAAAAAACGGCTGATTTTCTTAATCGAGTGGCGCGCCTGAATATTTCTATGGTGGGGGTCGACCCCGCTTTAGTATTGTGTTATCGGGATGAATATCAAGATATTCTTGGTGAGCGACGGGGTAATTTTCAGGTTCAATTAGTTCATGAGTGGCTAATCAATAACCTGCCGGAAAAAATGTCACTAGAGAAGTGTGATAGCTTAATATCCAGCCAGGATTGGTATTTACTGGGGCATTGTACAGAAGTGACGGCATTGCCGAATAGCGGTAAACAATGGGGAGATATTTTCCGTTATTTTGGTCATCAATTGAATAATGTCAGTGTAGGGTGCTGTGGTATGGCAGGTACATACGGACATGAAAAGAAAAATTTGGATAACTCGATTGGTATCTACAAACTTTCATGGGCTCCGGCACTGAAAAATCTCTCTTTAGAGCACTGTCTGAGTACAGGGTATTCATGCCGCAGTCAGGTGAAACGTCTGGAAGGAAAGCAACTTAAACATCCATTACAAGCCTTATTGGAGATAATAACGTGATTTGGAAACGTAATATAGATGTGAATATGCTGAATCAATTTATTGATGAGAGCATGGTAAGACATGTAGGAATCGAGTTTACCCAGATTGGCGATGATTTTATTGAAGGAATAATGCCTGTTGATCAACGGACTAAACAGCCGTTTGGTATTCTGCATGGCGGGGCCTCGGTAGTATTGGCTGAAACACTTGGTTCGTTCGCGGGGTATCTTTGCTCAGAAGGTGAACAGAAAGTGGTAGGGGTAGAAATCAATGCCAACCATCTTAAATCTGTTCGTGAAGGCGTAGTTAAAGGCGTCTGTAAACCTATCCATCTGGGGCGTTCACATCAGGTTTGGCAGATTGATATTTATAATGATAAACAACAGTTGTGTTGTACCTCTCGCCTGACTACAGCGGTTTTGTCTTAGCATTATTATTTCAACCGATGATTGCGTTTTTGTTCCTGTCAGTACTTGGCTGACGGGAACAACCCGATATATTTTTGCCGTGAATGGGATAGAATAGTTTCGCAATGTAGTCTATTAATTAACCAATAACATTCAAGTATCAGTTCAGGGAGCATGTTATGAAACGACTTTTAACTTTTATCAGCATCTTCTTGGTTGCCATGTTATCGTTAGGAGGATTGGTTAATATCGCCTATGCTCTCGAATACCCATTGCCTCCTGCCAATAGTCGTTTGATTGGTAAAAACTCGACTTATGTTGTGCCCGATGATGGGCTTCCACTGGAATCCATTGCAACTAAATACGAAATCGGCTTACTGGCAATGTTGGAAGCTAACCCTGGTGTCGATCCGTATTTACCGAAAGCTGGTACGGAACTCATTATTCCATCACAGATGCTGCTTCCCGATACACCTCGTCAGGGGGTTATCATCAATCTGGCTGAATTGAGGCTCTATTATTTCCCCAGTGGAGCAAACCATGTCATCGTATATCCTATCGGTATCGGCCAGCTTGGGCGTAATACACCAACTATGACGACGTCAGTCAGCCAATTGATCAAACATCCAACATGGACACCAACTGCCAATATCCGCAAGGATTATGCAAGCCGGGGGATCATTTTACCTACGGTGATACCTGCGGGCCCGGATAATCCAATGGGTGATTTTGCTTTACGTTTAGCGGCTGGACGTGGTGAATATCTAATCCACGGTACAAATGCGAATTTTGGTATTGGCATGCGTGTCAGTTCGGGATGTATTCGCTTAAGGCCCGACGATATTGAACATTTGTTCCGCATTATTCCACGGGGAACGCGTGTTCAGATCATTAATGAACCCATTAAATACGCTGTAGAACCGAATGGTAAGCGCTATGTGGAAGTTCACCAGCCACTTTCTAAACAAGAAACAGATGATCCACAGATATTGCCAATCCCGCGTTCTGAAGGATTGATGGAATTCATTGCTGATAGTAAAACAAACGAAATTCTTGTTGATCAAGCTATGATCCGCCGTTCAGGAATGCCGGTAGAGGTGAATATAGGGCAGGTTTCAATGAGTCAAAAAGAGCCGGAAATTTTAGGGCCGATTGAAAATGGTGAAGTAACCATTTCTGATACTAAACCCGCTAAAATCCCTCGATTACGTCAGCCAGGACCAATTTATCAACCTGAAACCTGAATCTTTGCTGATATGGGGAAAAGGGGAGCCATTTTTGTTTAATAAATGGGAACTGGAAAAGAGAAATGGCGTACACTGTATACGCCATTTTTGTTATTTGCTACAAGCTTATTTCTTGTATGAACGAACTTGGTTATTAAGGCGTTGATTCGCTCGAGCTGCTTCGTCTTTGGCTGATTGTACATCAGAACGAATAGAACTAAGGTCATTGCTCAGCTGGTCAACTTTAGAACCGAGAGTTTGAACCTGCGAAGCAAGTTGCTCGACTTTAGTCGCGCTTGAACAACCTGCTAACAGAGTAGAAGCCAGAATTACTGCACCAAGTACAACTTTAGTACGATTCATTACAATACCCTCTAGATTAAGTTAATCTCCAAGTAGCCATCTAAGTATTACACAAACTATTTTAGAAAGAGAATAAATTTTTTCTACGAAGAAAAATTCTACCTTTCTTTATCTCAAAATAAGCCAATAATTTTTGGGCATCGGCAATAAAATGGTAGTCGAATAGATGATTTAACCAGAATCGTCTTAATTGTTGCGTGATGTGCATACCATTTTTACAGTTTTGACATAATAAATGAGAGTACAAATTGTCTATTTGGTTATTTTAATGGTAGAGAAGTAATTGAACTAAATATCAATAAAGTAATGCAACTTATTATGTGAATCCAAGATGCAATTGTATATATACCTGTCGTCTTTCAAGTTGCAGCTTTGTTGGCTGCGCTCATTCACCCCAGTCACATAGTTACCTATGCTCCTGGGGATTCACTCCCTTGCCGTCGCGCTGCATCTTGAAATCTATTAGGTATAGATTGTAAAGTACACCAAGATAATGGTACGCCTTGGAAATATAAAAAGCCCAATTCAGTTTAATACCAATATGGGCTTTAAGTATGATTGATTGTGCTGCCTGAGGCTAGGCAGCACAATGTCCATGATTAAAAAGTACAGTCTTAAAGCATATGAACAGAAGATGTGTTTGTTGTGCCACTTGGTACCAATGCGCCAGATACCATGACAACGATATCGCCTTTATTTGCCATACCACTCGCCAAAGCAGCTTCTTTACCAATGCGGTAGAAATCATCAGTAGAAGCGATTTCTTTTACAATCTGCGTGGAAACACCCTTGACCAATAGTAATTGGCGAGCAGTGATTTCATTGGTGGTTAAAGCAAGAATCTGCGCGTTAGGGAAATATTTGCGAATAGATCTTGCAGACTTACCACCATAGGTTGCTACAACGATTAACGGTGCTTCCAGTTTCTCTGCAATTTCAACAGCACCACGGCTGACTGCCTCAGTAACGCGCAGTTTCTGAATTCTGGTATTTTCAATGCGGCTGTTCATGACGCGATCTGTACGTTCACAGATAGTTGCCATGATGGAAACCGCTTCAACAGGATATTTTCCTTTAGCGCTTTCACCGGAAAGCATGACTGCATCAGTGCCATCTAAAATAGCGTTGGCAACGTCACCTGCTTCAGCACGGGTAGGGCGCGGGTTTTTGATCATGGAATCCAGCATTTGAGTTGCGGTGATGACAACTTTACGAGCTGCATTACATTTTTCGATCATCATCTTTTGAGCGAAGATAACTTCTTCAACTGGGATTTCAACGCCTAAATCACCGCGAGCAACCATGATACCGTCTGAGGCTTCAAGAATTTCATCAAAGTTATTCAAGCCTTCCTGGTTTTCAATTTTAGAAATAATTTGGATATGTTCGCCAGCGTGAGCTTTCAGGTGCTCACGAATTTCCAGAACATCGGAGCGCTTACGGATGAAAGATGCAGCGATGAAATCTACACCTTGCTCACAACCGAATACCAGATCTTGTTTGTCTTTCTCTGCCAATGCAGGCAGGTTGATGGAAACATTCGGCAGGTTAACGCCTTTATTTTCGCCTAGGTCACCATTGTTCAATACTTCACAGATAACCTCAGTTTCAGTGACATTTTTGACTGTCATAGCGATCAAACCGTCATCAACCAATATGGTATTACCTGATACCAAATCTGCCGGCAGCCCCGCATAAGTCACTGCAACGCGGTCTTGATTGCCGATGATGGATTTATCTGTCGTAAAGGTAAAAATCTGGCCTGCGGTGAGAGAGACATCTTTGCCTCCTTCCAGCTTCATGGTACGTATTTCAGGGCCTTTGGTATCCAGTAGGATTGCTGCTTTTTTGCCAGTTTTCGCTGTGACTGCGCGAATATTTTTAATGCGTTGACCATGCTCTTCGTAATCACCGTGAGAAAAATTCAAACGCATTACATTCATGCCAGCATTGAGCAGTTCAGTCAATTTTTCTTCGGATTCTGTTTTTGGCCCGATAGTACAAACAATTTTGGTTTTTTTCATGACAATCTATCTACAGGTTTTAATGGATTAAAAGAGTGAATCGCCAGCCATTGACATTTATGCCAACATCATCTGGAGTTGTAAGTTGCGCAACATAATGGAAAACGGATAGCAGAAAGCGTCAAATGGTTTTTTAGCATGAAGTCAAGCATGTGCAGACATGCGGACTTGGTTCGATTAATCATCTGTAATTTTTTCTGAATTCGGTAAATTAACTAGCTGAAACCATTCAACTCATGACAGGAGCGTATTATAGAGACTAATTTCTGTGAAATGAATCAAAAAAACGGTTCTTGAAAAGATTTATATACGGAAAAGCAGAAATACTCTGGTTCATGTTAAAAAAATCAGTAAGTTGTTGCGCAAATAGGGTGTGGTTGAATTTTTGGCGTTCAGAATAAGTTAGGGAACAATTGGTTCAATTTAGGGAACGAAGAACGACAATAAGCGAATAGATAAAATGGAATTACTTTTGGGGGTAGTGAGATAAGATTTGGTGCGTCCGAGTGGACTCGAACCACCGACCCCCACCATGTCAAGGTGGTGCTCTAACCAACTGAGCTACGGACGCACATAAAACTGTTTTCTATGTCAACCTGATATTTGGTGCGTCCGAGTGGACTCGAACCACCGACCCCCACCATGTCAAGGTGGTGCTCTAACCAACTGAGCTACGGACGCAATCTAAATTACCGTTGCTGACAACGGGGACGAATATTAACGGGCACTGGGCTTTCTGGCAAGGGAAAAAATGCAAATTCTTGTTCAACTGCTCGTATTTACATCTTTTAGTTTGAATTTACAGCTTTTCCCTTGGATTAATAACGTAATATGCTGAATTAACGAGAGGATCGTATCAAAACAGAGTGATCAGATTGTTTTTGTGTCCACAGAATTCGGTAACCCATCATAAACGCTGCTGCCGTCAAGCCGATAATGAAACCGATCCAGAAACCTTGTGGCCCCATCGGTTCAGTAACATAATCAGTCAACGCCAGAACATATCCGCTAGGTAACCCTAACAGCCAGTAAGCAATGAAAGTAATAAAGAAGATCGAACGTGTATCTTTATATCCACGCAATACGCCTGAGCCAATGACCTGAACGGCATCAGAAAGTTGATAAATGGCCGCAAACAGCATCAAGTGGGAGGCCAGAATGACAACTTCAGGATTGTCGTTATACATAAATGCAATTCGTTCGCGGAACAATATCGTGAACGTTGCCGTCATAACAGCAAGAATTAAGCCAACACCAAGACTGGTGTAAGCAGATATTTTCGCACCTTCTGTTGATTTCTGACCAAGGTTATGACCAACCCGAATAGTTGCAGCGATCCCTAATGACAGCGGGAACATAAACATCATAGAGCTGAAATTGAGCGATATCTGGTGTCCGGCAACCGCGACGACGCCAAGCGGGGAAACCAGCAATGAAACAACTGCAAAAAGTGTTACTTCAAAGAACATGGCCAGTGCGATAGGCAAACCGAGCAGTGCAATTCGTTTTTGGGTATGCCATTTAGGGCCTGAAAAATTACTAAATGTTTGAATATCTTTTTGAGCAGGTGAGTGCTTTACATATGCAAGCAACAGAAGGAACATAACCCAGTAGACCGTTGCTGTTGCAACACCACAACCAACACCGCCCAATTCTGGTGCACCAAATTTGCCGTAAATGAAAATATAATTGACGGGGATATTAACCAGTAAGCCAGCAATACCGATTAACATTGCGGGTTTGGTTTTCGACAACCCTTCACATTGGCCGCGCAATACCTGATAAAACAAGTAACCCGGCGCACCCCACATAATGGCATGGATAAAATCTGTAGCTTTTTGCGCCAATACAGGGTCGACGTTATGTTGTGCTTCTATGATAAAGCGACTGTTATACAATACCGCGATAATTAAGATAGAAAGGAAAGCTGCAAGCCAGAATCCTTGTTGGATCTGAGAAGCAACATTTTTTCTGTGGCCAGAGCCATTCATGTGTGCCACGATTGGTGTTAAGGCAAGCAATAGACCTTGACCAAACAGGATAGTTGGCAGCCAAATTGATGTGCCAACGGCAACTGCTGACATCTCAACAGCCCCGGCTTTACCAGCCATGACTGTATCGACAAAACCCATTGCAGTTTGTGAAAATTGGGCGATGATTACGGGAATTCCCAGAGCGAGCAAACTACGCGCTTCATTTAAATACTTCTGCACGTACTACACCTTTTTTTGATTAAAAATTAAGTAGAAAAACAAAGAATATTTCTGCGAGCAAACGATGTTAGTGGAAAATGTATCGCTTATAAGCTTTCCTATTGTATAGGACTCATTTTATTAAGCCAATCATTGCACGATGTTTGTACTCAATAAATTAAACTATATTCAACTAAAACTACACTCAACCAAACTAGTGTTTAAAAGTGATGAGTGGGTTAAACTAACTTTTGCAATGTAAAATGATTAAAGAGGTTCCCATGTTTACAGGTATCGTTCAGGGAAAAGCGCCGATAGTTGTCATTGATGAAAAAATGCACTTTCGGACCCATGTTGTTAAGTTTCCGGCTGAATTATTACCCGGAATTGAAACGGGAGCTTCTGTTTCCCATAACGGCTGTTGTTTAACTGTAACCAAGATCGATGGTGATTTAATTAGCTTTGATTTAATGAAAGAAACCCTGCGCTTGACCAACCTTGGTGAACTTAACGTCGGGGATTTAATCAATCTGGAGAGGGCGGCCAAATTTGGCGATGAAATTGGCGGGCATTTGATGTCTGGTCATGTTATTACGACAGCAGAAATTGCCAAGATCTTCACTTCAGAAAATAATCATGAAGTTTGGTTTCGGATCCACGATAAACAATTGATGAAATATATCCTGCACAAAGGTTTTATTGGCATTGATGGAATTAGTCTGACAATAGGAGACGTTGTGAATAACCGTTTCTGTGTTCACTTGATCCCAGAAACTTTGGAGCGTACGACACTAGGTAAAAAACGCCTTGGTCAAAAGGTCAACATTGAGATTGATCCACAAACTCAAGCGATTGTGGATACCGTTGAACGAGTGATGGCACAGAAAGAACAGGAAAAATTGTTGTCACAACCTGAAGAACAATAAATATTATCAAGTTGTGGTAAATGTTTTTGTGGCGAAGCCCTGAATTGAACATGAAAGCTACAGAAATATAATTTCTGTAGCTTCTCGGACCTGAGCGATGAAGTAAATTTCTATCTGGGTACTCTCAATCCTTTTTCAATACCTTGCGGGCTAAATACGATTTGCCAGAGTTGAATATCCCTCGCACGGAATGCACCTGCACAGGCATTCAAATAATAGCTGAACATCCGTTTGAAACGCGGGCTGTAGTTATGTTCTATTTCGTGCCAGCTTGCAGTAAAGCGCTTATACCATTCCATAAGAGTCAGGTCATAATCTGCGCCAAAATTGTGCCAATCTTCCATGACAAACTTCCTATTAGTCGCTTTGGCTATTTTTGAAATCGATGGTAAGCAACCGTTGGGGAAAATATATTTGGTGATCCACGCATCGGTACCAGATTTATTGATATTAGAACCAATGGTATGGAGAAGAAAAAGACCATCAGGTTTCAGGTTCTGTTTCACTATCTGGAAATAATTGTCATAGTTTTTGGGACCAACGTGCTCAAACATGCCAACAGAAACAATGCGATCAAATTGAAGGTTAAGGTTTCGGTAATCTTCAAGGATAATTTTTACATCTAGATCCTTGCAGCGCTCCTGAGCATATTTTTGTTGCTCAGCTGAAATTGTTACACCAGTAACAGATACTCCATAATTTTCTGCAGCATAGGCAGCTAAACCACCCCATCCACAACCGATATCTAATAAAGTCATGCCCGGAGCTAGTTGTAGTTTCTCACAAATAAGACGGAGTTTATTGGATTGGGCTTCTTCCAGAGTATTGGCATCTTTCCAGTAACCACAGGAATATTGCATATAAGGATCAAGAATTCGGGTAAACAAGTCATTACCTAAATTATAGTGTTCCTTACCGACAATCCAGGCTCGTTTTGGAGATTGTAAATTAAATATACGAGAGATAATTATCTGCAAAATATCTTTAGTATTTTTGGGGATACGACGCTCCAAACCAGCCCGTAATATTTTATGAAAGAAAATATCAAGGCGATCACATTCCCACCAGCCATCCATATAACTTTCACCCAGTCCCAAAGAGCCTTCTTTCAATACTCGCTTATAAAAATCAGGATTTTTAATGCGTATATCGAAGGGGCGTTTGCCATTGATATCAATATCAGCTTCTTGAAGCAATTCATGGGCGATTCTATGCCAGGAATCCGTTATTGTTTTTTTATCTTCAACGAAAGATGAACTCATATACTCTCCAACATTTGTGCGATGGAATTTTGAGGTATCGTTTTGTAGCTGACTTTTATTATGTTCAAGCCATAATGGATTGTTAGAAATAATATAGATATTAAACTAAAAAAATTGCCTATCTACCTTGAAATTTAAGAAGAGCTTCAATGCCCTACAAAACCTCAAATTCCGAGTTTTTAGAATAAAGAATAGGTATGAGTATATGAGTGAAATGGTATTTAAACAATCATCTAAAGGTCACATAATGCTGTAACCTTTAGATAATAATGTTCTTAATTATTATTTTTTTGAGAAATTGTTTAATTTATGTTTAGTGGTTTTCTTCCGCATTTTTCTTTTGGAGCCAATAACCTATTGCCATTGGAACAACAGTAAGAGCCATAACTGTTGTTGTAGACAAGAGAGGATATTTCATAAATACAGACACAAATGAACTCGCAACAAAACAAAGACCCAATTGAAGGGCATTTTGCAATGCAGCAGCTTTACCGCTGTTCTTAGGATAGACCGAAAGAGCTTTTGCCACGGCAATAGGGTAGGAAGCTCCATTCATTGCGGCCATAAAGCAAAAAGGAGCAAGAATAGCCATAAATGAAGGTTCACTTAATATGGAAATCAAATAAATAATGATCATGCTGACAGCATAACCCACCAATAGAAACGGGAATACTGTTTCGCTTTTCACTTTTTCCAGCAAGATACGGCAACCATAACCACCAATCATAAATGCCAGGGTCTGGGGAATATAACTTAGGCCAATATTGGTAGGATCATAACCCATATTACTCAAAATGATAGGTGAGCCAGTCAGCCAGGCAAAAAAACCAGCACTGCAAGAAGCATAAATCAATACGTTTCCACTAAAAACAGGGGATTTTAGTAACGTAAGGAAAGAAACTGTCTTCTTATCCGTGGTTACTTCGACGTTATTGAACTTATTGGTCAGGCAAAGTGTTGGTATTAATAGTAAGAGAGTTACTATCATTAAAACAAAGAAAATGATTCTCCAACCATCATGGATCAATAGCCATGCACCTAATAAAGGTGCGAGGGCAGGAGAAAGGGCAACCAGAGGCATGATCATAGCAAAGACGCGTTTAGCGTGCTCTGTATCATATCTATCGACGACCAGAGCCTGCCAGGAAACCGCAGCAGAACAGACGCCAACTGCTTGAATAAATCTCAGTACCAGCAATTGTGTGGCATCCGTTACCCAGAGCATACCTAAACAGCTAATGGAAAACAGAGATAATCCGATAATAAGAACAGGTTTTCTGCCTAAGCGATCAGATAATTGTCCCCATAAAAGCTGTGCAAAGGCAAAGCCGGCAAGAAAAATGCTGAGACTCGCACTAATGGCGTTTTCTGAGGTACCTAATTCTGCTTTCATTGCATCAAAAGCAGGCAGATACATATCGATAGCCAAATAGCCGAGCATACTCAGGCCGGCGAGATAAAACATGAATGAAG
Organism: Xenorhabdus entomophaga; assembly: GCF_037996725.1. Classification (NCBI taxonomy): domain Bacteria; kingdom Pseudomonadati; phylum Pseudomonadota; class Gammaproteobacteria; order Enterobacterales; family Morganellaceae; genus Xenorhabdus; species Xenorhabdus entomophaga. The sequence continues at coordinate 18,282 of NZ_JBBMXH010000025.1, read as the reverse complement.
TTGAGTTTTTATTTGTTGCCATAATATTAATAAATGGTGTTAATAAGTGATGTTAATAAATAGTGTTAATAACTTGACGTGGTAATTGATAAGGAGATACCCGACTTATTTTATATGGCATGATTTTTACTTGTGAAACGGTAATATTTGCACCATATTGTGAAAAAAATTGAAAGGAATATATATGTGGTCTGAATACTCTCTGGAAGTTGTTGATGCTGTTGCCAGAACAGGAAGTTTTAGCGCTGCTGCATCAGAGCTTCATCGTGTACCTTCCGCTATCAGCTATACGGTAAAACAACTTGAAGAATGGCTGGCAGTACCTTTATTTGAACGGCGTCATCGTGATGTGGATTTAACTGAGGCTGGAATTATTTTTGTCAAGGAGGCGAGATCAGTTATCAAAAAAATGAAACACACCCGACACCAGTGCCAGCAAGTAGCCAATGGATGGCGGGGACAATTCAGTATTGCGGTTGATCAAGTTGTAAAGCCGGAGCGGACACTTCAGTTGATTTTGGATTTTTACCGCCATTTTCCAGATATTGAATTGTTTATCTATCCTGAAGTTTTTAATGGTGTATGGGATGCTCTTGTAGATGAGAGGGTGGATGTTGCCATTGGGGCGACACGTGCCTCTCCTGTCGGTGAGCGATATAGCTTTAGGGATATGGGATTCATGCCCTGGTTGTGTGTCGCCAGCCCTGAACATGAACTGGCTGAGATATCGGGAAAACTGAACGATGATCAAATCCGTCGTTATTCCAGTTTGTGTCTTGAAGACACTTCTCGCAGCTTACCTAAACGCGATACATGGGCTTTGGATAACCAACGGCGATTGATTGTACCTGATTGGGATGCTGGATTGAGTTGCCTGATGGATGGATTGTGTGTCGGGATGGTGCCCAAGCATCGTGCACTGCCGTTGATCCGTAAAGGAAAGCTGATTGCACTGGAACTTGAACAACCACTGCCTGACAGCCCATGTTGCTTAACATGGTCAGAAGAATGTCATTCACCAGCATTAAGTTGGTTACTTAGTTATCTTGGAGATAGTGAAACACTTAATGCTGAGTGGTTGCAGGAAAATTAACTATTAACGGCGATAATCGATAAAAGGTCCATCCGCCACGGAGCGACGCTCAACGAGACGCGGATGGACTTCAATAGTTTGTGCATCTTCACGCTTATTAATGATCCTATCCAATAGCGTTGAGAAGGCCATTTGCCCCAAACGTTCTTTGGGCTGGTGGATGGTTGTTAATGCCGGTGTAAAATAGCGGGCATTACGAATATTGTCATAACCGATGATAGAAATGTCTTGTGGAACGCGTAATCCCAATTCATCGGCTGCACAAATTGCCCCCATTGCCATAACATCACCACCGCAAAAAACAGCCGTTGGGCGATGCTTTTGGTTCAGGATCTTACACATGGCCTGATAACCGGATTCAGGTTCAAAATCACCTTGTACAATCCACTCGTCCCGAATAGTGATATTGGCTTCTTTCAGTGCTTTGAGAAAACCTTGGTGACGCCCGCCCCCGGTATTTCTTGCCAACGGTCCCGGAATAGATGCAATATCACGATGGCCGCGTTCAATAAGGTAACGACCCGCCAAGTAACCACCATGAAAAGCGTTATCAATAATTGCATCAGTAAAATCCCCTCTGGATTCTCCCCAATCCATAACTACCATGGGAATATTACGATAATCTTCCAACATACCTAAAAGCTGTTCAGGATATTCTGAACACATTACCAGCAAACCATCTACGCGTTTTTGTGCCAACATTGCGAGATAAGCTTTCTGCTTATCAAGATTGTTATGAGAATTACATAAAATCAGCGTGTAACCTTTGCTATAGCAGCTATTTTCAACAGATTCTATGATTTCAGCAAAATAAGGGGCTTCGCTTGATGTTGCCAATAATCCGATGGATTTGGTGTGGTTAACTTTCAAGCTGCGAGCAACGGCGCTGGGAGAATAATTCAGCTCCTTAATTGCAGCCCAAACTGCAGCCTTTGTATCTTCGGCGACGAAGCGGGTTTTATTGATAACATGGGATACAGTTGTGGTCGAAACACCAGCGCGTTTAGCCACATCTTTAATCGTTGCCATGATAAAAAGGACTCCTGACCTTATGGTCTAAATTTATATACCCTTCATTTTTCAGGCTGCCACATAGTTGATTGCTCTAGCTAGTGTCACTTTGCAACCTGAAATCTATTGGATATAGATATTTGTTAAGCGTTTGCCAATATATTTATATATAGAGTGGTCGTTGGCAATAATTTAGCGATGAACCTTGAATTTTGTCTGATCTAGCTCAAAAGTGAAAGTAATAATCGATGTTATAAAGAGTATGGTTCAAGAATTACAGTCTAGTTTTTTAGATAATGCGATAAATAACCATCTAAAACTTATGGTATTGAGATATCTTAATTTTCACGTTGAGGATAGTCTATGGACACAGATCTGAAGTTGGGATTATTGGCTGCCAGCAGTGCATTAATCATGATTGTTTTTCTGGGAAGCCTTTGCCTTATCTGATCGAGTTCGAGAAAAAGAATTGAGGTATAACATCACTTGTTTAAGGGTAGGTGCACCTGTTCATAATGTGGTGAATAGGTGCACTTGCCCTTGTTATTTCAAACTGGGACGAGAATTAATCTTATTAAGCCAGATTTTCTTCAACAAATTTCCAGCTGACTAAGGCCCAGAAGTGCTCCAGGTATTGAGGACGCGCATTGCGGTAATCGATGTAATATGCGTGTTCCCAAACGTCAACTGTCAAAACTGGCTTATCTTCGCCTGTCAGTGGGGTTGCTGCGTTAGAAGTATTAACGATAGCGAGGCTGCCGTCAGTTTTCTTGACCAGCCATGTCCAGCCAGAACCAAAGTTTTTCAGGGCAGCGTCAGTAAATTGCTGTTTGAACTCAGCAAAAGAACCGAAAGCACTGTTGATAGCATCGGCCACTTTTCCGGTTGGTTCACCACCACCATTTGGTGACAGGCTATGCCAGTAGAAAGTATGGTTCCAGATTTGTGCTGCGTTATTGAAAATGCCACCTTCAGATGTTTTGATGATTTCTTCCAGGGATTTTCCGGCAAACTCGGTCTCTTTAATCAGATTATTCAGATTCACAACATAAGCGTTGTGATGTTTGCCGTAATGATATTCCAGAGTTTCTGCAGAAATGTGTGGTTCCAGGGCATCTTTGGCATAAGGTAATGCTGGTAATTCAAAAGACATTGCATGCTCCTTTTTAATATCGGGTTTTTGGCTCTGTAAACCATGACTTAGATACTGAATCATGGGCAGAGCAAATCTAAGCTTATTATCATGTTGCTGTTTTGATAATTATCTTAACAACTTTTTTGCTAAATAACAGAAGAAAAGATGCTACTTAGCTGCGAACTGGCGCAGAACTGAACTATAACATGAACTTAATATGGCTAATTGGGATAAAAATACCTGATGAATACTTGTTGTAAATCATGGCAAAAATTTGCCATGGAAAGTTCGCGGTAGAAAAATCAGAGTAGAAAGTGGTATTCTGAATCAAACTTTTCTGATGCTGATGAATGGCACTTGCAGTTTAAGGAAGCAAAAATGACGACTATGAATACAAATACCAATACCAACACAGTTACTAATACAACAACTGAAGAAACCATTGAAAAAATCAAACGCCAAATTAGTGAGAATCCAATCCTGCTGTACATGAAAGGTTCTCCTAAATTGCCGAGCTGTGGATTCTCTGCACAGGCAATTCAGGCGTTATCTGCCTGCGGCGAGCGTTTTGCTTATGTGGATATTCTGCAAAACCCAGATATTCGTGCTGAATTGCCTAAATATGCGCATTGGCCAACGTTTCCTCAGTTGTGGATTGATGGTGAACTGGTTGGCGGTTGTGACATTCTTGTTGAGATGTACCAGCGCGGTGAGTTACAGGCTTTAATCAAAGAAACTGCTGACAAATACCGTGAACAAGAATAAATAAGTGAATAATTTGTCGGAATGATAAATTATTTCTGTAGCCCCACTCCCATAATAGGAGTGGGGCTTAATGTATCTGAATTAATATATTAAGACTCGCTGTCAGCAGTACCTGCGGAAGGTAATGGCCAGCCACCAAGCCGTTTCCAGCGATTAACGAGCTCACAGAATAGCAGGGCAGTTCGATCGGTATCATAAAGCGCGCTGTGTGCTTGATTACTGTCAAACGGTATTTCCGCAGTGATGCAAGCTTTGGCAAGGATCGTCTGACCAAGAACCAACCCACTGAGGGCCGCAGTATCAAATGTCGCGAATGGATGGAATGGATTGCGCTTTAACCCGGAACGCTCCGCGGCTGCCATAACAAAATTATGATCAAAACTGGCGTTATGGGCGACCATGATTGCACGGTTACAATTAGTGTTTTTCATACCCTTGCGAACCATTTTGAAAATAGCATGCAATGCAGTGTATTCGCTGACTGCTCCTCTCAAGGGATTTGTGGGGTCAATGCCTGTGAATGCCAGAGCAGCAGGATCAAGGTTAGCACCTTCAAAAGGGTCAACATGGAAATGCAGTGCATCAGCGGGCATCAGCCAGCCTTCCTCATCCATTTTTAAAGTGACTGCAGCAATTTCAAGTAAAGCGTCTGTACGCGCATTAAAACCACCAGTTTCGACATCAATGACAACAGGATAGTAGCCGCGAAATCGCCCGCTTAGCATGTTTTGATCGTTTTTATTAGGCATCTGATTTTTAGTTCTTAACTTCAGGATTCTGTTTTTAAATCTGGAATAGGGCGTATTATGACAAAATTTGCTATGTCTTGCAGAAGTAATATTTATCCAATGGAAAGGATCTACTTAATAGATTTCAAAATGCAGAGTGATTATGAAAGAAGGAATCACTGAGAGTATAGTGAACTATGTGGCTGGAGTGAGAGCAGCCAACAAGGCTGCAACTCAAAACTTATCGTGTTAATTAGTTGCCTAATGCACTACTCGCGCTTGTGTTTTCAATAAGTTCGATCTTATAGCCATCGGGATCTTCAACAAAAGCAATAACAGTTGCACCGCCTTTGACAGGCCCTGCTTCGCGGATTACATTCCCGCCAGCGAGCTTAATACGCTCACAGGTTGCCGCAACGTCATCAACACCTAACGCAATGTGTCCAAACGCAGTTCCCATTTCGTAGTTTTCAACTCCCCAATTGTAGGTTAGCTCAATAACTGCGCCTTGGCTCTCATCGGTATAACCAACAAATGCAAGGGAATATTTGTACTCTGGATTTTCACTAGTGCGAAGTAAACGCATGCCCATTACTTGAGTATAGAAATCAATCGAGCGCTGCATGTCACCAACACGGATCATAGTATGGAGTAAACGCATGATTACCTCTTGATATTTATAGTTTTATTTCGAAGCATAGCTTTATCGAAAAACTTTGCTCACTTAATTGGATATGTCTGGTTAACTATAACTAGATTTTAATGCATTATAAATCAAATAATTGCTTGATTGAGGCGTGCTATTGGGATGCCATATTGACAGCACCCGGCGGCTATATTATTCACACCGACTGCTTTCTGACCAGACTGCAAATATGCCACCACCATCACTACAATCTAAGGCGGACTAAGGCAGATTCAGAATAATAAAACCCCCTTATAAGTAGATAACATTAAGGAGGCAGCCATTTAGTTATATGATAAAAAATATATCTGGCCTTATGGATCGCTGAATTACATATTTAAAATTTACTTTTTCCCGACGCACTTTTGCATTGCTTTGGCATGGTAGATAATATGATTCTCAATGAAGCTGGCAATAAAGTAGTAACTGTGATCATACCCTGCATGAAAGTTAATGGTCACTGGATAACGGATTTCATCGCAAACAGCCTGTAGTAATTCAGGGCGTAACTGTTCCTCAAGGAAATCATCATTGAGCCCTTGATCAATCAAGATTGGGAGCTGTTTTTTTGCGTTTTTAATCAATTCTACAGAGTCATATTGTTTCCATTCAGACTCGTTTTCACCAAGATAGTTGGAGAATGCTTTTATACCCCATGGAATTTGACTGGGAGCAACAATAGGTGAAAATGCTGATACGCTGCAATAACGGTCAGGGTTTTTCAGGGCAATTACCATTGCGCCGTGGCCTCCCATAGAATGACCGCTGATTGACCGTATATCCGTCACCTCAAAGTTTGCCTCAATCAGTTCAGGCAGTTCTGAAACAACATAATCGTACATACGATAATGTGAAGACCAGGGTTGTTTTAAGGCATTGAGATAAAACCCGGCACCTTTTCCAAGATCATAAGCAGGGTCATCAGCGACATCGTCACCTCGTGGACTGGTATCTGGAGCAATAATAACCATACCATGCTTCGCCGCGTAACGTTGAGCGCCCGCTTTTGTGATGAAGTTTTGTTCGTTGCAAGTCAATCCAGAAAGCCAGTACAGTACAGGCAATTTTCTTTCTTTAATCTGGGGAGGAAAGAAAACTGAAAAACGCATCTGGCAACCCAAAACCTTTGATTCGTGTTGATAGACATCCTGCCATCCACCAAAACAGGCGTGATGTTCGATTCTTTCCATTACCTTTCTCTCTAAGATTAATCGTTGTGGTAATTCTTTGGTTTTGTCAGATACCGTGTTGTCAGCCAACACGGTTTTCTGTTTATGGTAACTATTTAAAATCAATAAAAATCAGTAGTGAATAACCGTGCGGATCGACTTACCTTCATGCATCAGGTCGAAAGCCTCATTAATGTCTTCCAGAGGCATTGTGTGGGTAACGAAAGGTGCAAGCTCGATTTCACCTTTCATGGCGTCTTCTACTATTCCTGGTAATTGGCTGCGTCCTTTCACCCCACCGAAAGCAGTGCCTTTCCATGTACGTCCCGTAACAAGCTGAAACGGACGAGTAGAAATTTCCTGCCCAGCGCCGGCTACACCAATTATTACGGATTGTCCCCACCCACGGTGTGCACTTTCGAGTGCGGCACGCATTACGTTGATGTTACCAATACATTCGAAAGTATGATCAACACCCCACTTTGTCATATCCAGAATGACTTGTTGAATGGGTTTGTCATAATCATTTGGATTGATGCATTCTGTGGCACCAAACTGTTTGGCCAGTTCGAATTTGGCCGGATTGGTGTCAATGGCAATAATGCGCCCGGCCTTTGCTTGACGAGCACCTTGGATGACGGCAAGTCCAATGCCACCAAGTCCGAAAACGGCGACAGAATCTCCGGGCTGCACTTTGGCTGTGTTATGTACCGCACCGATTCCGGTAGTAACACCACAGCCTAACAGACAAACATGTTCATGATTTGCTGCTGGATTGATTTTTGCCAGTGAGACTTCAGCTACGACAGTATATTCACTGAATGTGGAACATCCCATGTAATGATAGATAGGTTGTCCATTGTAAGAAAAACGTGTGGTGCCATCCGGCATGAGACCTTTACCCTGAGTATCACGCACTGAAATACAAAGGTTAGTTTTACCAGACTGGCAGAATTCACATTCACCACACTCCGCTGTATATAATGGAATAACATGGTCGCCCGGTTTTACACTTGTAACGCCTTTACCCACTTCGACAACGATACCCGCCCCTTCATGGCCCAGAACAACAGGAAATATACCTTCAGGATCACTGCCTGAGAGAGTAAAAGCGTCAGTATGGCAAACACCTGTATGGCTGACTTTTATCATTACTTCACCCGCTTTCGGGGGAGCAACATCAATTTCGATAATTTCGAGTGGTTTGTTTGGTCCAAAGGCAACGGCAGCACGTGATTTCATATTTCCCTCTTTTTTGGTGGTATTTTTTCTGTTAACAACATTATAGGTAATTGCAATATAGATAATTGCAATCTTCCAAAAGATAAGAAGATATTTATCTTCTTTATCAGGAATGTAACGAAGAGTCTATCCCTGTAGTTTTCTGATACTGCTATTTGTTCATTTTCTTGGGTGACGATTGATTTTGTAGTTGTATCACAAAATGAATAACGGGTGATTAGGCAAATTTCATGGGAAATAGAGGATGGGTTTTTTCATCAAAACGATCATTGGAATTAAGCAAAAAAAATTTTTTAGGGAAAATCACCACCAAGGATTTGGTGGTGACTATATGTTGACTGAATTTTATAGCAATTCAAATGCCCGTGTAATAACAGCATCGGAATAGGGTTGCTGACCATTTTCCATCTGAATGATAGCCTTAACCAGTTTGCTCATTGTGTTGACGTTTTCTACATCTATCACAACACTGCTGGGCACGCCGACCATTTTACATACATAGGCGATGTAAGCTTCGGTATTATTTTCATTCGTTGGTGCCCAACGGGAAATAATCTGGCGGATAGTATTCAACCCATATTTGCGATCGTAATTACGCAGAATTTTCAGCATCGCCCGGATACCGTATTCAGGTGCCACAAATTGGCAAAATGATTTATCTGTCTGTATATCGCGTAAACCCTGCCATTTATCACCGTGGCGAATATTACCTGGGTTATGGTTACGGATCCCTCTTGTCATTATTTATCTCCTAAACGTTTATTGATGGCCCGGTTAGCAAATTCTCGTATTTTTTCCACGCCAATAAAGCCGACAGCACCGCCGAGAGCGGGTGAAACACTGCTTGGAATACCAAATAGTTCTAATCCACTGGAAAACCCCCACGACAGCGCTCCGCATAGTAGCGGTTCGACCCAGCGATTTTTCCGCTCCACACCGTCATAAATCAGTCGGCCATAGCAAATCATGATGGCCAAAATAGAGCCTGATATTTGCGGCCATGCGTTCTTCAGACCGTTTAGTAAGTCGGCCCATAAATCAGGATGTTCTTTCATTCTTAGTCCTATAATTTAATGATGGGGGTCACATCAGCAGGCGCTTTTAACCAATTCAATCCAGAAAAAATAAGGTGCAATAATCCTCAATCGGGATTGGTTTTTAGTGCCTGTTTAATGACGCTCCGTACTCTTCCATAGTAACGTCAGTAAAGGGAATCCACATTGTTATGCTATTGTGCTCTGGCTCTTACTAAACCAACGCTATAATTGAGTGAGCGGTATGGGTAGGAGTTGTCTCTTACTATAAGAGCCAGAGTGAATAAGTATCTAAAATGCAAAGTAGGGTTATTTCATTGATATGGAGATGTTCAATGAAATAATTAAAATATAATAAATTTAAAATGAAAATGCTTATCAGGTTGTTTTGTTAATTAACAACTTCACCACCGTTCAACGCCATATCAGTGCTTGTAATGCAAAGCAGTGAGTAACCATATGGGAATATTATCGCGATTATTTTTGCCTTTAGTTTACTGAAGGATCAAAAAGCAGTCATTCAATAGGCTAATTATACAAAAAATAAATAAAAATAATAAAAAACAATCAAAAAACTAATTACGGTTCAATATTAACACAACGGTTGTTAGCTATTTTTCCTGACATTTCAATATTGATAGCTTCATCTTTATATAGAAATGCTAACTTCCATGCTATTACCAAAATTGCACAAATCTAAATAGACACTATATTGAACAGTGTGATTTTAAGCATAAAAATTTATATTTTAGTAAATAGTTAACTAATGTTACTACGTTAATGGAATTTATATTATGGCTCACTCAGTACCGTTAAAAATGCTTTTTATACAGCGTTAGCCGAATGAAAAACATCCAATCCCCTGATTGTGTCAACCATTCTATGGCAACTGCCAATAACACTAAATTTTCTTGTTGGTTCAAGTAGAGTTAGCGTAAGGAAAAATGTCATGAAAGTATTGATAGCAAAAAACGAAGTGGGTACACAATATCATAATCACTATATTGAAAATGCGGTGCAGCGGTTGGCAGATAAATTAACCGAGAGAGAGGTTGATGTTGTTATTTCGGATTCTCTTGAGGATAGCTATACGATAATTTCGGCCAATGAACCATTCGATTGCCTGATGGTAAGTTGTGCACTGATGGATGATGATTTATATCGTAATATACACCAATTATTGAATAAACTGTCTGAACGACAGGAAAATGTCCCGGTTTTTTTATTAAGTGATCGAGAAAAAACGGTATTTTTGCTGAGCCATGAATTGCTGGAACAATTCGCTGAATTTGCTTGGATACTAGAAGATTCGGCAGATTTTATTGCTGGCCGGGCTATTGCGGCAATGCATCGTTATCGCCAACAATTGTTGCCTCCCTTAATGTCAGCGTTAATGAAATACAGCAAAATCTATGAATATTCCTGGGCTGCACCCGGGCATCAGGGTGGCGTTGGATTTAATAAAACGCCTGTTGGTCGTTTTTATCATGATTATTATGGGGAAAATCTCTTCCGTACTGATATGGGCATTGAACGAGCCTCATTGGGATCGTTGCTGGATCACTCAGGTGCATTTGGGGAAAGTGAAAAAAATGCAGCCAGAGTATTTGGTGCAGACCATTCTTACTCGGTTGTAGTCGGAACATCAGGATCTAACCGCACGATTATGCAGGCTTGCATGACCGAGAATGATGTCGTCATTATTGACCGCAATTGCCACAAATCCATTGAACAGGGGTTAATTCTGACAGGTGCGAAACCTGTCTATATGCTGCCAAGCCGTAACCGCTATGGCATCATTGGGCCTATTTACCCGCAAGAAATGCAGGCCAAAACACTCCAGAAAAAGCTGAAACAGAACCCGTTGACTCAGGATATGGCTAAGTTTAAGCCAGTTTATAGCGTAGTCACAAACTGTACGTATGATGGTGTTTGCTATAACGCCAAACATGTACAGGAATTGCTGGATAAAAGTGTTGATAGAATACATTTTGATGAAGCTTGGTATGGCTATGCACGTTTTAATCCGATTTATCATGACCATTACGCCATGCGCGGGGAACCTAAAAGTCATTCAGGGCCGACGGTATTTGCCACTCATTCATCTCATAAGTTGTTGAATGCACTATCACAGGCTTCTTTTATCCATGTGCGTGATGGGCGTAACTCTGTGGACTTTTCGAGATTTAATCAAGCCTACATGATGCACGCGACAACCTCTCCTTTATATGCTATTTGCGCTTCAAACGATATTGCAGTTTCTATGATGGACGGCAATAGCGGTTATTCCCTGACACAAGAGGTGATTGAAGAGGCTGTTGATTTTCGTCAGGCATTGGCACGTTTGCATCGGGAGTTCAGCAAAGAAGGTAGTTGGTTCTTTAAACCGTGGAATCAGGAGAAAGTGACAGATCCTGCCACAGGTAAAAAAATTGCCTTTGAAGATGCTCCCAGAGAATTACTGACAAAAGAGCAAAGTTGCTGGGTAATGCGTCCGGGGGATAGTTGGCACGGGTTTGAAGATTTGCCGAATGACTGGAGTATGCTCGATCCGATTAAAGTCAGTATTCTGGCGCCTGGGATGGGAGATAATGGTAAATTGCAGAAGAAAGGCGTACCTGCGGCCTTGGTAACGGCATGGCTAAGCCAGCACGGCATTGTACCTACCCGTACCACGGATTTCCAAATTATGTTCCTGTTTTCGATGGGGATTACCAAAGGAAAATGGGGGACATTACTCAATACCTTATTATCTTTCAAACACCATTATGATGCGAATACCCCTTTGGATAAGGTCTTGCCGGATTTGGTGCAACAATATCCAGAGGTATATGGTCATTTAGGGTTAAAAGAATTGGGCGATAAGATGTTCGATTATTTGCGGCAGAATAATCCGGGCGAAAAATTGAACCAAGCGTATGCGGGCTTACCTGAAATAGCGATGACGCCTCGAGCCGCTTATCAAGCTATTGTCACCAATAACGTGGAAATGGTAGCACTGGACGATTTACCTCACCGTATCGCAGCGAATTCCATCATCCCTTATCCACCCGGAATTCCAATGTTGCTTTCAGGAGAAAACTTCGGGGCCAAAACTAGCCCGCAAATTGGGTATTTGCATGCACTGCAAAAATGGGATCACGAATTCCCCGGTTTTGAACATGAAACGGAAGGCACGGAAATTATCAACGGCATTTATCACGTTATGTGTATAAAAAAGTGAGTACGGGAAAATAAATTATGGCTACAGTTTCAGAGATGAAAAAAGTCGGATTGATCCCCGTTACGTTGATGGTTGCAGGTAACATTATGGGATCTGGGGTTTTCCTGCTGCCCGCCAGCCTGGCTTCGACAGGAGGGATTGCCATTCTGGGTTGGTTAGTGACTATTATCGGTGCGGTAGGATTATCGATTGTATACGCCAAGATATCTTCACTGGATGATAGCCCCGGTGGTTCTTATGCCTATGCTCGACGGGCCTTTGGGCCTTTTCTGGGCTACCAGACCAACGTTTTGTATTGGCTGGCGTGCTGGATCGGAAATATCGCGATGGTCGTGATCGGGGTAGGTTATCTGAGTTACTTTTTTCCAATCCTGAAAGATCCGATAATCCTGACCATCACTTGTACGGCGATATTGTGGATATTTGTCTTTTTGAACATTATCGGGCCACATGTCATTACCAAAGTACAAGCGGTGGCAACAACGCTGGCGTTGGTTCCGATTGTAGCGACAGCGGTTTTTGGATGGTTCTGGTTCAGCGGTAAGACTTACATGGATGCGTGGAATGTAAGTGGATTAAATACCTTCGGGGCTATTCAAAGCATTTTAAACGTGACGCTGTGGTCTTTTATTGGCGTTGAAAGTGCTTCGGTTGCTGCTGGTGTGGTTAAAAACCCTAAGCGTAACGTACCCATTGCGACCATTGGTGGCGTGTTGATTGCGGCTGTTTGTTATGTTTTGTCCAGTAGTGTGATTATGGGGATGATCCCCAATGCGGCGTTGAAAATTTCATCTTCTCCTTTTGGGGATGCTGCCAGATTAGCATTGGGAGATACCGCAGGGGCAGTCGTTGCCTTTTGTGCAGCGGCAGGATGTTTGGGGTCACTGGGCGGCTGGACATTACTTGCCGGACAGACAGCCAAGGCGGCTGCGGATGATGGGTTGTTTCCTTCAATCTTTGCTAAAGTGAATAAAGCGGGAACACCCGTTGCTGGTTTGCTGATCCTTGGCGTTTTAATGACGGTGTTCCAGCTCAGTAGTATATCCCCGAATGCCGCGAAGGAATTTGGGTTGGTTTCTTCTGTTTCAGTTATTTTTACCCTGATACCTTATTTATATACCTGCGCAGCCTTGTTGCTAATCGGTCATGGGCATCTTGGGCAAGAGAAAATACGATATGTTGTTATTACTTTTATTGCCTTTATTTATTGCATCTGGGCGGTTATGGGAACGGGGGCAAAAGAAGTGATGTGGACATTGGTTGTAATGATGGTAATAACGGCTATGTATACTTTTAACTATAACACTAAACATCCTGTACCTTTCCCCTTGGATAAAAAGGAATAATTCAGGCTTTCAGGATAAAAAGGTGCTGATATTTCAGCACCTTTTTATATTTATGTGCATTAATAAATTATTACGTGGAATGGCCCGGGTGGGGTTCCTTCATTGTTTCGTTCATCAGAGTATTCTGGCCGTAAAACCTTTCAACGTCTTCCTCAACACATTACGTCAATTGCCTGAATGATTATCTCCTTTTAATGTCCGTTTTTACTGTATGGATAATTTTGCAGCGCACAGCATACTTCCTAAAGAAAAACATATTGTTGGAAAGTATTACACCCAACGTATAGAAAGAACCAACCTGACACTTCGTACACATTTAAAAAAACTGAACCGAAAAACGTGGGGTTATTCCAAATCGGAAGAGATGCACGACAAAGTCATAGGGACTTTCATCGAACAGGAATACTACCTTTGCTAAGGGATCTAATTATTGGAGGCGTGACCGCTTTGTTGGCTGCATCTCGAAATCCATTGGGTATAGGTGTTAGATAACTCACAGTAAGTTGCCTGAATTTCAATATAATAAAGAAATCAGAATAACTTGGTATTTCAGTAGATAGGAGCATGCATATGTACAAAACTATTTTAGTACCAGTAGATATTTCAGAAGAAGATCTAACCAACAAGGCCGTTGGTAGCGCGCTTAAGATCGCTAGAGAAACAGGGGCTAAATTACATTTCCTGCATGTATTACCTATTTCATCAGCTATCATTAATGCTTATGCATTAGGCTATATGGAGATTAAGGACAGGGCGACTATCAAGGCAGAGCAAGATTTGGGAAAACTCGTCGATTCCCTTGGATTGCCGAATGATCGCATTGCCTATTCGATTGCATTTGGTTCACCAAGAGATGAAATCACTGCTGCGGCGGATGAAATTGGGGCTGATTTGATCGTCATTGGTTCAAGACGACCCAATATCACTACACACTTATTGGGCTCTAACTCTTCTGGCGTTGTCAGGTATGCGAAAGTATCTGTATTAGTAGTGCGGTAATGATTTCCATTGGAAATGGCGGATTAATGATAGTAATAGGTTTTTGTGACGGCTTGATGGTTGATAACTAATAGCTAGCGGTTATATCCGATTACAGGGGAGTAGATATGTATAACACAATTTTAGTTCCAATTGATATTCCAGAAGATCAATTAACTGACAATGCAATTAAGCATGCAGAATATTTGGCAAAAATATCTAATGCAAAGGTACACCTGTTCCACTCAGTGCCAGATATCTCCAGATTTTCTGTGAGTTATAGCTATCATTATGATTTACTAAGTGCTTTTGCCAAAAAGGCGATTACGAATTCTGAAGAGGAACTGAAAAAAGTCGTAGAAAGAATTGATCTTCCTAAAGATAAAATATCATACTCTGTTGCTTTTGGTTCCCCACGAGACAAAGTGTTGTCTACAGCCCGTGAAATAGGGGCAGACTTGATTATTGTTGGATCAAGGCGACCAGATATTTCAACTCACTTACTGGGTTCAAATGCGTCAGGTATTGTGGGGTATGCTGAAATCTCAGTTTTGGTTGTAAGATAATCGATTTTATTCAGCGAAAAATGCCATGAATCCTCGCCCCTGCACGGGCGGGGATAATAGTGCATCCTGATACAGATACAGAGAATTTTGGTTAATCAGAAAATGAATTCAGGGTAATATCTAACTGATTTTTACCAGCTATAATAACTTGAATCTGTAAATTATTTTCTGAACTGTTAGTCGTAATAACGGTAACTTCTTCATTCCCTGAATATTTCTTTACAACTTCCTGCAACTCTTGTTCAAGCTGTTTGATTTTAGTGCTAATGGTCATTTATCCTAATGAATTTAACTGAGTGCTTTAAGTAATTGATTTAATATTACTCAAATAAACCGAGTTCAATAGTTTAATTAACGTGATATTTTAGTACTTAAAATTCCAATAAAAGAGGCTACTTAGTGCATTAAGTCATATTAATTAATCCAAATAATGGATTAATTCCGTTGCCGTTATCAATAAAATTTCCACGAATTATATTTGTCATTTTATGGTGTTGTCAGGCAGGATAATAGGTGGATGTTATGCACAATAAGTAAATAGGTATTATTTTGAACAATAAAATTGGCCTGTGGGCACGTTATCTTTTGATTTTCGGATTAACCATTTCGTTTAATGTATGGAGCGCTCCAACTAGTTTTGAACAAGCAAAAGTGGAATCAAGAAAGAATGTCTATGATGGGCAAACGAAATCTGGCATAGGGACATTATATTGTGGCTGTGACTGGCAATGGGTCGGCAAGAGTGGTGGTCGTGTTGATTTGGCGTCTTGTAATTACCATGTGAGGTCACAGCAAACAAGGGCAGAACGTATTGAATGGGAACATATGGTGCCGGCATGGGTATTTGGGCACCAGCGCCAATGTTGGCAGAACGGGGGCCGCAAGAACTGTGTTGATACTGATCCGGTATTTCGCATGATGGAGTCAGATATGCATAATTTGGCTCCTTCAATTGGTGAAGTTAATGGCGATCGCAGTAATTTTGCTTATGGGATGGTTGCCAGAAACACGCCTAATATGTATGGCGCCTGTAGCAGTAAAGTGGATTTTCAATCACGTTTGTTTGAACCACGCGACAGAGTGAAAGGAATGGTCGCCAGAGTCTACTTTTATATGCATGACCGCTATAACCTGATGATGTCACGCCAACAACAACAATTGATGATGGCATGGGATCGTCAGTATCCAGTGGAAGCCTGGGAACGTGATCGAGATAACCGAATTGCCCGGATCATGGGGCACCATAACCCATTTGTGACTGGTAGCAAAAAATGGGAATTAGGGCATAAAAACTCAGGCCAAGGACTAGTGGCACAATCTGGTTCGCCAAAACAAAATAAGCTGCATGCGGGGAATAATCAGGCACTCACTCAAAAAACTGCATCAAAAGCGGAGCAGGGAGCCATGATTAAAGGCAATAAAAACAGCCAGATTTATCATTTTTCACATTGCTCTGGTTATAAGACGGTAGCAGATAAAAATGCAATTTATTTCCATTCAGAAGCAGAAGCCAAAAAAGCGGGATACCGTTTGGCAGGTAATTGTAAAAAATAATGGAAAATGTAAGGTCATTATTTTTCTGTAGTTATTGAATGAGCTTTTAACAATAAAAAATCAAGAATGTTTCAGTAAAGTTTAACCTTCACCTTGTCATAAATAAAAAACTGTCATTATACTGACATCATAGTCCGTTAGGTTACACCAAAGAAAGCGGAAAGATGCGAGGAATGCTAATGACAGAGACTGAAACTGCATTCTCGGTTAGGAACCGGCGATTGGGATCGATGTCACTAATAAAAATAGTGGCGATCTTAGCGCCGGTTTTTTTATGGGTCTTAATGAGCTGAAAAGGGAGCTCCTGCCTGTTCGGTATATACCCGATACTTTTCAAATTATAGCGTGAAAGGTGAAGGGCATAACTTAGTTATTCTACGATGATAGAACACCGCAATAGTGAAACTAATGATAAGGTGTATGACTATGGGTAGACAGAAAGCAGTGATCAAATCGCGTCGTGAAGTGAGAAAAATGTTAAAAAAGGACATGCGACAATCACGTTATCGGAATCATGATAATGTCACCTCATTGGTGCAAGTTGAAGGCGTTGAGGCTATTGGAATGGCGCGTGAAAACAGGGACACTTCAGAAATTCTGCCACGCAGTGAAGTTCAGTACCGCTATATGCGGGCGATCAATAATAAGCAATTGATTATTGCTAATGGTGAAGCTGGATGCGGGAAAACATACATTAGTGCAGTAATGGCAGCGGATACCTTAATCAATAAAGAAGTTGATAAAATTATTGTGACACGCCCTGTATTGCAGGCAGAAGAAGATCTTGGTTTTCTCCCCGGAGATATAACAGAGAAATTTGCCCCTTATTTCCGGCCTGTTTATGACGTGTTATTAAAACGCATGGGGGCTTCATTTTTGCAATATTGCTTGCGTCCTGAAATCGGCAAAGTAGAAATTGCGCCTTTTGCCTATATGCGCGGAAGAACATTTGAAAATGCGTTTGTGATCCTTGATGAGGCGCAAAATGTTACAGTCAATCAAATGAAAATGTTCTTAACGAGATTGGGAGAAAACGTAACAGTGGTTGTTAATGGTGATGTTAGTCAATGTGACTTGCCGGAAAACATGACATCTGGATTGGTGGATGCGTTAAAAAGGTTTTTCGATGATGAGTCTGTCAGTGTGATTCATTTTTCCCAACAGGATTGCGTGCGTTCCAGATTATGCCAGAAAGCATTGTTAGCTTATAGCAGATAGACCTGAGTATACACACCGCTGCAAAGAAACCCATCCCCCAGTTAATCCTGTGGCTGGGGGAATCACTTTGACTGTCTATAGCATAGTTTTTCATTTTGTGGGGGATTGTGGAAATTATCATTTATTCGATGCGGCGTACGTCGGGATATTTTTCACTGGCTGCTTCATGAAAGACATCATCAAGCCAGCGCGGGATCTCATCTTCTTCCAAAAAATCGGGAATGATGACATCATTGAATTGTGAATATTTCCGTTCAGGTAGACTCACATTGAACAAAAGCCATCTCTCGTTATGACGTTTGACGCCAATGAGCCTGCCGAATACGTTGTAAATTATTATGTTTTTATTCCTTTTGTATTTAAGAAATTATCTTTTTTATCAGAAAGTTATTTTTCTATCATTTGACTTGGATATACAGAATTAATTAACCCGAATTCTGGATAAGACATTGACGAGAAGCCTGTTCCAGGAGCAAAGTTTTGGTGCACACCAAAAACAGCTCCGAGGGGGAACAGGCTATGGACAAGTTAGTTG
>NZ_JBBMXH010000024.1:0-47809 GCF_037996725.1 Xenorhabdus entomophaga | reverse complement strand
AAAGTATCGATACTCATAAGAATACTTCCCGAAAAAAGAAGTATGAAATTATATTTTTTCTTATTCGTCAAACCTGAAATTTTTTAACAAAAAGTTCACGCTCTCGCCCTGGTCTCCCGAATGACACCGAAAAAATACGCCACATTTTCCGCGTTAATACTCGGATATTCACGAATAATGGTTTCTTCAATACATTGTAAATTGAAGGCTCCCATCAGGTTGATACGGGTGAGGCTGCCGGTAGTTTCGACCACTTTGACGTGCTTTTTCCCTGATTTCATCCAGCCGTAGCTTAATTTTGTGAATTGTGAGGGATGCACTGCATCAATAAACAGAATAGGCTCATTCTGACCAGATTGGTCTTTCAGGGCGTGGTAGGCCTTAATAAATTGTTGCTGTTTATTCGCATCGAGTTTATGAGGAACCCCGTCGGCTTTTTATAGCTGAAACCCTGACGGTGAAGCCATTTCGTCATCCCGGCCACGGTGAACGCAACCTGCCAGCGCGCCCAGACATAAACCACAATTTGTGCGGTGGTATGCATCAGATTAACCGTCAAATAATCAACCAGTTCAGCTGTATGCTCGGCAGACAAATGGCTTTCAGAACCGCCATTTCCAGGGGCGAGCTTTTCCTGGCTGAAGTAATCATTTCAAATGACGACTGACAGTGCTTTCATGAATACGCAAGGCCTGAGCAATATCTGTGCAGTCCAGCTCTCGGAAGCCAAAAAAGCCGTTTTGATGCGGTCGCGAACGCGTCCATCACAAGTGGTATCATGCATTAATTTGAGGACACGTTTTTGATCTGACGTCAAATGAATTTTCATGGTTGTTAACATGATCTAATTTGAGTGAAAAATCGAGCATCTTCAATGACTATGGGTATAGAATTGATGCGATTCTCAGTCACATAAAATCCGCTCTAAATCATCATCATGTTAATATGTTTAAATCGCAATAGAGTTATGCTGAAATAATTATCATTTTTTTTAAAAAAAAAGCGTCTAATTTTAAATCGTTTTTAAAATAAATATGTTTATAAAGAACCCATGGTTGTTTACTATAATAATAAATAAACACCCATGCTCTCTTTTTTTATCCAAAATAGGATGTGAATTTATTTTTGAATAATTTTAAAAGGGAGTCTCCAAAAAAATCATCTGGTTCGAGAATATTTCCTTCAGCCCATTCATTCCAAGATTTTATAACAATAAGGTCAATATTGCTTTTTATAACGTGAGATAATACATGATCTAAATGTTTTTCAAAATTAATTTCGTTGAAATTTTTAAGTATAGTACCACGTATTCCATGACGAGGAGTTGTGTCCCAACCAGTAAAGATTACTGGACTCTCACAAGTATCAAAGTTATCTTTACATGACACCATTTTTTCGTAGTCATAGACTAAAGGACCGATAAAGTTGAGTCCTAACCTTCTTATTAATTGTTCTTTTATAAATTCAACAGGATGTATTTTTTTTCTTTTTGAAAAATATGTTGAACTATTTACTATTGTATCAAATTTTGTAGAAAAAACATCGGAAACAGAGGTGTTTTCAGCTACCCAATATATTCCATCAAAACCATGAACTGTAGCTATTTCATTAAAAATATTTATAAATTCATTCAGGTCTGGTATATCATTAGGCATGAAAATACCAAAAACAGGGCGGTTATCTATTTTTATATAATTATCTTTTTTAAAATGAGTCATGCAATCTAGACAATATCTCTTATAATCTTGAATTCCTAGATATTCTTGCCGAATTAGCAGCTTACCAATTGCTTTATTATACCAGCTATGATTTGCCCATATAAGTGCGTATGGAAATGATAGATTGTTATCTCGAATATATTCCTTAGGTTTATTTAGCAAAGTTTTTCCTTTACCAAACCAATAATCCCATATAAAAAATCCGTCAATATTATGAGACAAAGCTACTTCAGCCTGCCATTCCATGATATTTTTATTTGGTAATTCATACTGAAAAAATGGTGTTGTTGGTTTTCTAATATTTTGTGTAAGAATATAATTTTTCGCGTTATTTAACGCTGTCCATTCAGTAAATCCATCTCCCCACCATTGACTATTTTCTTTAATAACATGAAATTGAGGAAGATAATATGCGAGTACTTTGGGCTTATTCATATTAAAAATTCAGTTTGAAGATTGAATGACTTTTGCTGGAATACCTACAGCAATAGAATAGGGTGGAATATCTTTTGTTACTACAGAATTAGATCCAATAATAGATCCTCTACCTATTTTCACATTTGGTAAAACGACAACTCCATCTCCAAGCCATACATTTTCATCAATAAAAACTGGGCCTTTGGAATAGAGTTGTCTATCATTAGGAGATAGAGAGTGTACAGATATATTTGTAGTCTTACCATGAAAGTGGTCAGTAATAAATACTTTACTTCCCATCAGACATCCGGAAGAAATTGTTACTCTATCTAGAGCAGCAATATGAACCCAGTCAGCAATAATTACATTATCACCAATTATTAATTTGGAATTATTATTAACAGCTTCTAACCAACAGCTTCTTCCGGTTTGAAAATTATTGCCAATTTCCATACGGAAATGATTTATTACCTTTATATTAGACCAGTAAAATGATACATTTTTCTTGTATACATATTTATAAAAGGAATTAAATATCTTATTTATAGCCCTAGAGCGAATTTTGTATATGAAGAAGACTAATCCATCACTTTTAAAGTGTGATTTTATTTTATTAAAAAGACTCATATTTCACCAGTAAATTAGAAGCTATTACTTAAAATAATTTAGGGTTTAGTTAGATCAAAATGGGAAGTAGTGTATTCGGTGCGTTAAGTCGAAATTAAAGTCATAGAAATAGATTAATGTAATACTTAGAGAATATTTATGAAATCAGTTTTCGTATCGAGAGAGATAGTTTGCAAGATTTCTTTTTTTTAGTTCATGATTTTTTTTATCTTTACTCATCATAATGAAATCGCTGGCTCGTAACATAGTTAAGGTTTGATTTCTATCATACACACCATTTCCCACCAAATTATATTCTTCTGCATTATATTTCAACCAAAAAAGATCAACAGTTTCTTTATCTATCAAATAGAAAAATTTAGTTATGAAATCATAATAGCTACTATGATCAATACCATCACATACACCAATATTCTTAGCTAAATTTCTATGAACGAATATTTCAGCTACATTTTCCTCAACTATGTCCCGAACTTTATACTTGGTTTGGGCAAATTCATATGCCGTTTGGGTTCTTTTATCATCAGGGAATGACCACATCTTAATCAAATCATCTGTCAACCCAAACTGAAACATATCACACATTGACCAAGGACGAAACTTACATACGGACATTGTAAGTTCGATTATTCTATTTTCTATAAAATTATTTGGGTATGGAGGATTATTAACAAGAATTTTTTTAAAAAATGATAGGGTTGTCCAAGAATAAAATCTTTGATCTGTTCTAGTCTTGAGAGCATACTTACACTTCAATTTTCTGGCTTGCATCAAACCTTCGAGTGTTGTTTTTTTTTGTAAGTTTATATTATGTGAGCCACTTATTTTAGGTTTTTCGTTTAAGATAACATAGGATTCATTCTGTAACTTACAAATAATATCTGTATTGGAATCATTCCAAGTTGATACAATTATATTTATATTTTTATAAAATTTTTTATAAAGTAGTACAGTCTCGTATGTGAAGTCTCGTTCAGAAGCTATTGGGCCTTGAATTATAATAGCGAAATCCGAAAAATCGACATTATCGGTATCCCATATATGTTCTACTGGAACATCTTTAGCTTTAACCGGTCTTTTATGATGAGAAAAAAAATATTTAGATTTTGATCTTTTATTAACAGAATAGATAACGAAATTTTGAAGTTTATCCAGAAAGAAAACAATTAACGGAGAGAAAAAACAAATAATAACTTCTAAAGATTTTTTAATATTTTGTTTTGTCTCGTATTTAATTTTCATTATATCTTTTACCTAGTGAATATAAACCAGAAATATAAGAAGTGGCAATGTATATAAGTAATGCTATACAGATTATAAATGCTTTATAAAAAGTGTTTGTAACAATTTCATATCTACTATCATCTAAAATAATAAATAAAAATGATGAAATAAAAATGATTCCTCCTCCAAGAGGGAGTAATTTAAAGATAAACCACTTATTGAATCTAAAAAACGTTAGTGCTCTCTTGATATTAAAAATTTCACAGGTTATTGATTGAGATAAGAGAACTCCGCCTATAGCACCCTCTAAACCATATAATTTAGCACCTAAAAAACTAAACAATACTGAGAATACACCAGCAATAGCTGTAATTTTAATATAATTTGTTTCTCGACAACTAAAACAAGCTGAAGTCAAAGTTGCTTGTATAGATTCAATATAGATGAGAATTGAAAATAATAGGAAGCAAATAAATCCAATAGTGCTGATATTAGGTTTTATAAAATGTATAATCTCATTGCCAAATGCATTTAAAGATAAACATCCCATTAGGGCTATAATAGACACTTCAAAAATAACGCTCATTATTTCTTTGTTAAATGAACCGACCCCATTTCTTGCAAAATTTTGAGACCATTTCGGTGAGTTCAGCTGTATAGGTATGTTACATACAGCGAGTATGCCAAAGAATAGTTGATAAATTATAGAATATTTTACAACATCCTCTGCTGCTAGCGAAAATGATATGACATAGATTGTCGAACTAAATACAAAAAGTGAAGGTATATAGGTCAATGTCCAATCTCGTAAATTTGGAAAAATTCTTTTTATGATTTTTTTGTTATAATGGTGATTACATGCTTGGTATAAATCTTTTTTACTTATAAAGCAACTTAAAACTATAATAATTATAGATTGCGAAAGAATAGAGAGATGCAGAGAGTAGATATTAAATTTTAAATATAAAAATGCATATATGCTGGATAGAAATATTAATGAAGACAGCAGCCTAATTGTCCTTTCTATTAAAGGACCTATATTGACAAATACGAGCGCTAAAAGAGAGTTTGAAAATATTCTTAAACAAGCTGAAGCTATAAATAGACACGTTATTGTGATTATTTTAGTAACGTCTATTAACCCTATTATTAGCAAGGGTACTGCAAGTAGAAGAATGACTGAACCTGAAAATGTAAGTAATGTTCTAACTAGAGTATACTCGTGGTTTTTTGGCTTAGATTCTTTACTCTTTTTCGCAATTGAAACCTCCCGAATGATAGCTTGTGATATACCAAAATCAAATATAGATATATAGGGTATTAACGCAGCAAGCAATACCCAAGTTTTCATCTCTGATATATTGAGAAATTGAGCTGCAATTTTTATTGTTAATATTCCCTGTAGTGCTTGAATAGCAATACACAGAAGAGACACAATGCGAGTTAACAATTTCTTTTACCTTATCGGTGAGACAAAAAATTGTAATACTCACTTGGTGTACCACAGAAAATAACTTTTTCTCGTTCAATTATATTGAATTTTATTTTTTTTCCTTCTTTTATTAAACAATTATACATAGGTGCAATATAAAGCTCGTTATTTATCCATTCTTGAGGATCTAAACTCGCCATGAATTCAAAAGCATTAATATAATCTGTCGCTTTAGAAAAATAGTATAATCCTGTTGAACATAGATTAGAAACAGGAATTTTTTCTGTTGTTCGCTCAACGAATTCAGATTCATTGTAAGATTTTACATATGACCAATTGTTACCACTACCTATGAAAACTTCAAGATAGCCATCTGCATCCAATTTATTCTTAGGATAAATGAAATTAGGCCTAAATGTGTCTATATTAAATATAGTAATTGAATCATTTAGATGGTGATTTGGTAAATTTTTAAGTGCTAATGCTACTGTTTCTGCTTGTCCTCTTGTTTCGTGTTTCAACACATGAATATAATAGTCTTTTATGCCAAGATATTTAACTTTATTGGTTACAAATTGAATAGTATCATATATGTCACGAACGATAAAAACGAACTTTTTTGACCCGAAGTAATTAGTAAAACTTAGGACAGAATGTTCAAAAAGCGTTTTACCATGAGCATCCAACATATATTTTGGTTTATCAAAGCCAGCTGAAAAAAAACGCGAGCTTAAACCAGCCATAGGGATTATTATCATATTTATGCCTTATCAAACTCTTTGAATAATCTAAATGCATTTGCCAAAAGTGCATATTGTCTTTTTTGATCATCATTATGTAGTGGTAACATAGATATAAAAAGATGAACTTGCATGGCACAAAGTGCTTTATAAGAAATATTATATTTTTTCTTTACTAAAGAAACAAAATTACTTTGTATTTGACTAACATCTTTATTTAGATTTATTTCAAAATCAATGATTCCGGACTCAATATCTACATTCAAATCATAAAGCCCTGAAATAATCCAATCATATAAACCAATAATTGAATGTGCTAATTTTGCTATATCATAATATATGTTTCCATATATTGTCAGATTACCTTTTGCGTCTACGCCTCTTGGGTCAAGAACTTTTATTCTATCGGTTCTAAAATCATATAGAATATTACTGAAGCAAAAATCTCCATGGATAACGGTTTCATTTTCAACTTGAATACTATCAATAAAAGCTTCTGTTTTATTGATTATTGTTTCTAATGATATTGAATCACCTAAATTTAGACTCCATCTTTTATCGATCAAAAATTGTTGTTCTTCTAGAAATATGTTTATTCTTGAACGAGTTTTATCGGAGAACAGGCTTTTTAAGCAAGTAAGATCTGAGATTTTTTTTTCAAATTCACGGCAATCGTCTATGAATGTAAGACATTTTATTATGATTTTATTCCAAATTGTAGGCTCGACTTCTGAGAAAATATACAATTCATTTAACGGAGTATTGTATAAATATTCTAGTTGATATGAATAATTACCAAGTTCATCAATATTATCACCTAGATATTGAGGTGTATATATTCTCAATTTAGGGGGGAGTGAGGAAAACCAATTAGCTTCTGCTTTAATTTTTAGGTTATTACTGCTTTTTTTTTCAATCCAATCTTTATTAATCTTTAAATCATTGAAAGCTCTCTGAGTGGTGAATTCGGCTTTTGATTTATAATAATTATTTATATGTCCGAAATCATACCAATCTAAATTATTTGCTATTTTTAGTGCTTTATTTTTATTATATATTTTTATTCCTTCAACAAAATTCCATCTTGCCTTTATTATCGATCTAACAAGTAATCCTGGATCAGATATGGAAAAATATCCTGCTATTATACTTTCATTCTCTTCATAGGCTCCCCATGAATATCCATCATTTTTTTCTGAAGTAGCAATAACATCTTCACCTGAGGGTATAGGTTTTATTAAAGTATCACCAAATAGTATTTTGAGAGATTTAGAATCTTTAAAAATCATACTGTTAATCGCAGTAACTAAGGATTCTCCTAAAGTTATACCATCAGGCAGGTAGATTACCTCTATATTATTTTTAATAAGCCACATTTTATCATCATGTGATAATTTATAACTTTCAGGAAGAGATATATAAATATTTTCATTCTTTTTTGCAAGTTTAATTTGATACTTATAGAGTCTCTTATTGCCAAGTGGTAATAGACAAGGAGGAATATCACCAAACTCAGCTTTTAGATCTTGCCCAACATAGGCTGCTGACATAATTAATAACATTTTAAAGTTCAATTAGCTTAGATATTTCACTTTCAGAAAGTTTAACAAACTCATCTGGTCTTATTGCTTTATCATCTACATAGAACCCATCAGTTCCACACCATGGTTTTCCTACGACAATTTCATCATATGGAACATTATGTTTGTCTAACCATTCTGTGATTATGGGTATTGTATGAATATTTATCTTTCCAATGTTACCAGCAAAAGAGTTCATATTTCTAGCTGTATGAATAACTATATAATATCCAAGTTTTTTAAAACTTATGAGCCTTTCAATTACATCAAATCTAGGTGAGACAGTACGATAGTCCTTTGTGTCAGCATTTGTTAATGTACCATCTAGATCAATTATAATTTTCTTCATATTACTACGAGACATAGTGCCCTCAAATTTGTGATAATTAGATATGGTTTGTTTAACTAAAAATCAAAATAAATCTGCTAAATTAAATGGAGAAGCCTTTTCGTCTTTTGAAGAAAGTTTTAATTTAGAGCTTTCTGGCCAGACGATAGATAATAAATGATCATTCCAGATGATACTTCTTTCATGGCTAGGAGTATAATAATTTGTTGTTTTATAAAGAAACTCAGCTGTGTTGCTGAGTGTTAAGAAACCATGTGCAAATCCTTCAGGGATCCAAAAATGGCGTTTATTGTCTGCACTCAAATGAACACCAACCCACTGACCAAACGTGGAAGAATTTTTGCGAATATCGACAGCCACGTCAAAAACCTCACCAGCAATACAGCGTACCAACTTTCCTTGAGTGTATGGAGCTAATTGATAATGAAGCCCACGCAATACACCTTTACTAGATTTAGAGTGGTTATCTTGAACAAATGTTACAGAACGACCAATAGCTTCTTCAAAGACTTTTTGATTGAAGCTTTCGAAGAAGAAACCGCGTTCGTCTCCAAATACCTTAGGTTCGAATATTAATACATCAGGAATTGCTGTTTTAATTACATTCATCGGGTAGCTCTTTAGATATAAGGACTGGAAAGAATTTTATTATTGATAATTTACTGATGATCTCTTTCCACCATTTTTAGCAGATATTGACCATAGTCATTCTTAGCCAGTGGAGCAGCCAGTTCTTTGAGCTGAGAAGCATTAATAAACTTTTTGCGATAGGCAATTTCTTCAGGGCAGGCAACTTTTAGCCCCTGACGTATCTCGATAGTTTGGATAAAGTTACTTGCCTCTATCAAGCTTTGGTGGGTACCCGTGTCTAGCCAGGCATAACCACGCCCCATCATAGCTACTGATAATTCGTCTTGTTCAAGGTAGAGACGGTTAATATCAGTGATTTCAAGCTCACCGCGTTTGGAAGGGGTTAGACCTTTAGCCATTTCTACCACACGATTGTCATAAAAATAGAGCCCGGTAACCGCATAGTTACTCTTGGGTTTCAGCGGCTTCTCTTCCAGAGAGATAGCTTTTCCTTCGGTATTAAACTCTACTACGCCATAACGTTCAGGATCATGTACATGATAAGCAAAAACTGTTGCACCATTGGTTTTTTCAGCAGCCTGTTCTAACTGCTTTTGCAGATCATGACCATAGAAAATATTATCTCCCAATACAAGAGCGCAGTTGTCTTCACCAATAAACTCTTCAGCAAGGATAAAGGCTTGCGCTAGACCATCAGGGCTTGGTTGTACTTTGTATTGAAGATTGAGTCCCCATTGAGAGCCATTCCCCAGTAATTGCTCAAATCGGGGAGTATCCTGAGGTGTACTGATAATAAGAATGTCTCTAATCCCAGCTAGCATTAGTGTGCTTAAAGGGTAGTAGATCATGGGCTTATCATAGATAGGGAGTAATTGTTTACTTACCGCCATGGTGACAGGATAAAGGCGAGTACCAGATCCTCCTGCCAGAATAATACCTTTACGTGTTGTCATTTTGTTTAATTTACGAGTGTAAAATGAAAATCGAGTTGAGTTCTAACTTATCGCCCCAGAATTTCGGCTAGCATGCGATCTACTCCAATTTTCCAATCAGGAAGTATTAGATCAAAAGATTTTTGAAATTTGTTGGTATTGAGCCGAGAATTGTATGGACGTGGTGCTGGGGTAGGGAATGCAGAAGTTGGCACTGGTTTAATCTCTTTGACAGCTAGTTCAGAACCCGCTTGTTGTGCCCGTTCAAATATGTATTGAGCATATTTGAACCAAGTGGTTTCACCTGACGCAATTAAATGATAGAGCCCAGCTAATTCTGGTTTCTGCTGCGCTACTCGGATCGCATGGGCTGTGCAATCAGCTAGTAACTCAGCTCCAGTCGGTGCACCAAATTGATCATTGATGATGGAAAGTGTTTCTCGTTCTTTGCCTAGTTTCAGCATTGTTTTGGCAAAGTTATCCCCACGTGCTGCATAAACCCAACTAGTTCGGAAGATAAGATGTTTTTCACAATGAGTTTGTACTGCAATTTCACCAGCTAGCTTAGTCTCTCCATAGACATTGAGGGGAGCAGGAAAATCATTTTCATGCCAAGGTTTCTCTCCGCTACCATCAAATACATAGTCAGTAGAGTAATGTACTAACCAAACCCCTAGTTTTTGGGCTTCTTTGGCAATAGCTTCTACACTGCGAGAATTTAACAGTTCGGCTAATTCTCGCTCTGATTCTGCTTTATCCACTGCCGTATGTGCAGCTGCGTTTACGATTACATCAGGCTTGAGTAACTGGACAGCTTTTGCAACGCCCTCTGGATTGCTGAAATCACCGCAGTAATCACTCGAAGTGAAGTCGAGTGCTGTAACTTTTCCCAAAGGTGCCAATGCACGTTGCAACTCCCATCCTACCTGTCCATTTTTACCAAACAAGAGAATATGCATTATTTGTTTTCTCCATACTGTTGGTTAACCCAAGACTTGTAAGCACCACTTTTCACATTTTGAACCCAAGCCTGATTATCTAAATACCAATGGATGGTTTTACGGATACCTTCTTCAAAGGTTTCTTGTGGCAGCCAACCTAAATCCCCGTTAATTTTGCTGACATCAATAGCATAACGACGGTCATGACCTGGGCGATCTGCTACATATGTAATCTGATCTTGGTAAGAGCCTTGAGATTTTGGCTTGAGTTCATCAAGGAGTTTGCAAATGGTATTTACTACTTCAATGTTCTTTTTCTCGTTGTGACCGCCTATATTGTAAGTTTTGCCAATTTTTCCCATAGTAACTACCTTGTAGAGCGCTTGAGCGTGATCTTCAACATATAACCAATCCCGAATTTGGTCTCCTTTTCCATAGATTGGTAAAGGCTTTCCTTCTAATGCATTCAGAATAACAAGAGGAATCAACTTTTCTGGAAAATGATAAGGACCATAATTGTTAGAGCAATTAGTTACTACAGTCGGTAGTCCATAAGTTCTGTGCCATGCTCTGACTAAGTGATCGCTGGATGCTTTTGATGCCGAATACGGGCTACTTGGAGCATAGGCCGTTTTTTCGGTAAATAAAGGAAGAGTAGCACTATCTTGGGATTGATCGGGGTGAGGCAAATCACCATATACTTCATCAGTTGAAATATGGTGAAAAACGAATTTGTTTTTTTTGTCTTCGGGTAGTTGTTGCCAATAATTTCTTGTGGCTTCCAGGAGAGTGTAAGTACCAATAATATTGGTCTCAATAAAATCACTAGGGCCACTGATTGATCGGTCTACGTGGCTTTCAGCAGCTAAATGCATTACTGCATCAGGTTGGTATTGTTCTAATATATTATCTAACCTATTTTGATCACAAATATCTGCTTTTTCAAAAGAATAACGTGGACTATTGTCAATTTCTTTAAGTGACTCTAGGTTGCCTGCATAAGTAAGTTTATCAACATTTATAACGTTATCATTTGTATGGTTGATAATATATCGAATTAATGCAGAGCCAATAAAGCCTGCACCACCAGTAACCAGAATTTTCATTTTGAGTTTTTCAGTTGATTTTATGATTGATGCAAAATTGGAAAGGGAGTTTTGTGGAATATTATGTTGCAACGCTTGATCAAAGCTACCGCACTAGGTTACGGCTCCCAGAGTGCCTGTTGTGTGTAACAAATTTGACTTATCCAATTAATATAAAAGGAATTTTATGCTTAACAAAAATTATCATATCAACGATTTGTGTTAAGCAGCGACGAGATTAGTCCCTTGATGCTTCTAGGTCAAGTAGAATAGCGTTTTTCTTTAATTGTTACAGTTCGTAACTAACTAAATCTCAAGGCGAAAGTTATTTATCTTCCATGCAACGGTAACCAAATCACCAACCGCAATCCGCCCAAGGGACTATCTTCTGCTTTCACCCAACCTCGGTGCTGACTTACTGCCGTTTCAACTATCGCCAACCCCAATCCAGTTCCGCCAGACTCTCTATCTCTTGCCTCATCTGTCCGATAAAAAGGCCGGAATATATGTTCACGATCTTCAGGGCTGACTCCTGGCCCATCGTCATCAACGGTAATCGTTACTCCTTGGTTATCTGCCTTAAATGCAACTGCAATATGGTTACTGGAGTAGCGAAGGGCGTTACGGACGATGTTTTCTAATGCGCTGCCAAGTGCTGCTGGATTGCAGTAAATGACCCAGTTTCCGGGAGGCGACACGATATCCAGTGTTTTGTTCATTTGTTCGACTTCGAATTTGGCATTCTCTAAAATGTCATGCCATATATCGTAGGCTTTGATATTTTCGCGCAGTAATTCGTTTTTATGTTGATTACGGGAAAGCACTAGCAGGTCATTAATCATTCCGTCCAAACGCTGAGTCTCTGTTTCGATGCGTTCCAGTTCTTTGCTTTCACCATGACGCCGGCGCAGTAGGGCGGTCGCTAATTGTAAACGGGTAAGTGGCGTGCGCAGTTCGTGGGAGATATCGGAAATCAGCCGTTGTTGGGCGGTCACCATTGTTTCAAGTGCGCTAATCATCTGGTTGAAGCTACTACCCGCCGCTAAAAACTCTTGTGGGCCGGATTCCAGTTCTGGGTGTTGCCGTAAGTTTCCTTTTGCGACTTCATCTGCTGCATTTTTTAATTTACGGGCGGGTTTTGCCAAACTCCATGCCAGCCATAGTAGTAATGGGGCGCTGATTAACATGGTTGCCGCAGGAAGTAAAAACGGCCGGTCAAACATTAAATTAATAAAGTCTGATTGTGGGCTGCCTGCAGGCCTAACAAGGTAGAGTTGATAATGATCCCCACCATCCCGGATAGAGAAAGGGCCAAGGATTTCGGAGCGGCCATATTTTTTCTTTTTAGGATGATCTGCGTTATCGGATTGTCCGATAAAGTTACGGACAACTTGTACCTGACGAGTTGGCGTATCAATGTCAATGATGCGTCCTTCACTGGTGACAAGGAGCAGGCGTTGGCCCGGTGGCGTTAATTGGACGAGCGCGCGATCTAATCGTAGCCACCAGAATAGATCATTGGTCGGGTAGCTTATTAGTTCTTCTTCTATCTGCTTTGCCAGATTCTTTCCTTGCTGATACTCACTGTCCAGAAGTGGGGTCAATTGCCGTGAATCCAGTTTGGGGGCCATTAAGGCCACCATCAGGACAAGTGCAAGAGTGAACCAGAAAATGGCGAATATGCGAGCTGTCAGGCTGTTTATCATTTTGCTGAGACCATTAAATATCCACGACCACGTAATGTTTTGAACCACGGAAGATCGTCAGTTCGGTTTGGTAATTTACGCCGTAAATTAGAAATGTGCATATCAATGGCGCGATCAAAAGGTGTTAAGCGTTTTCCTAATACTTCCTGGCTTAAATGTTCACGGGAAACAACTTGTCCTAAATGTTGCGCTAGTAAATATAGCAGAGTGAACTCCGTGCCGGTTAGATCCAAAATGGTACCGTCAAAGCTGGCTTCCTGACGCCCTGGGTTGAGTTGTAGTTTATCGATCTCAAGTATCGGTGTCCCAGCATCGGCTTGTTGCTCGCTCCAGTTGGAACGACGCAAGATTGCACGTATGCGGGCAACCAGTTCCCGGTCGTTAAAAGGTTTAGGGAGATAGTCATCCGCTCCCAGTTCTAATCCCAAAACGCGGTCTAAATCGCTCCCACGTGCCGTTAACATGATAACGGGGGTCTGATGGTATTGCCGTAGTTCTTTAAGCGTTTCAATGCCGTTTTTGCGTGGCATCATAATGTCCAGCAATAACAAATCAATTGAAGAATCGATATATTGTAAAGCCTGCTCACCATCGTAGGCGATAACAACATTGAATCCTTCCATCTCGAGCAATTCTTTTAATAGCGATGTCAGCTCGCGGTCATCATCAACTAATAAGATTTTATGCATTAATTCTTCCTCCAAGAGCAAAATACGATAACAAACTTTGCTATTCCATGACTTTACGTTCTTTTACATGCTCTGACGCTAGTTTGCAGCCGCAGGGTTATAGTTACCCTCACTGAATCGAATGGTTCTGTTCGAGAAAGCGGGGAATTTTAATGCGTAACATAGCAATATTGGCTTTAGCGTCAATGGTTGTTCTTGGAACAACGGTGGCTTTAGCTGAATCTGCTGATACGGATGATGCTCCTGAGACTGCAAGTTCCCTGCCGCACTGTATGCCATATGATCATCAGAGAGATTTTAGTCATTACCGCCATGATGAACATAATTACAACTATAGTTATGTCTTTGGTGGAATAACATTAACTGAGTACCAACGCCAGCAGATGTGGGATTTGGTGAAGATGCAGCATCTGCATGAGCAATCGCTGGTCGATATGCTAATTGAGCGCCGGAAGATGTTTGGGCTCCTGATAGCTAAAGATTTTGATGAAGCTGCGGTTCGGTCGCAGCTTGAAACAATAGCAAAAAAGAATGTTGAATTGGGTGTGGAAATTGCGCGTATTCGCAACCAGATGTACCAATTGTTAACGCCAGAGCAGAGAACGCTATTACAGAAACGTTATGAAAAGCGTATAGCTCTAGGAATGGACTAATTTTTTGCTAGTACTTTGATGCACAAATAGCATCAATAACGGTTTTCCTTGCCATAGACACCATCCCTGTCTTTCAGCCCCCTTGAGGGGCTTTTTTTTGTGTGTAAATTATAGCTCGCTTGCATAAATTGTTTTTTTTTTATCTAATTTCGGGAATGATTCTTACCGATTGCCTCTCTCATGAAAAAATTTGTTTTTGTTGCTCCTGAATTTCACTCCATCCCCCCAAACTACGCTGCTGCTGTAGAATGGTGGATTTATAATGTTGCTAAGATCAGTCAGGCTAATAATTTAATTGTCTGTAAAGGAGAAAAAACAGAGAAAACAGTAGAGAAAATCGGTGAGTACGCCACAATTCACAGGATCTACACCAGTGCGGTGTATAAACGTTTTTTCAGAAAATGGTCTCGTTTAGATCCTTATCCTTATGCCAAAAGAGTTATTGATACTGTTATGCGTTATCAACGTCAGGATGGTGATAAACCTGTCTTGATTATTCAAAACTCTATTCCACTCTATAGCGCAGTGAAGCAATTTTATCCCGAACAATTGATGGTGCTTCACTTACATAATAAACATGGAGCAACCAATTTAGGGGCAGGAACAAAGCTGATTACCCCCAGTCATTTTTTAGCCGATTTTTTTCGTTCTGAAGCAAAAGTTGAGAATATCAAAGTAGTGCCAAATGGCATTGATAAAGCACTGTATATACAACAAAGTCATTGGAAAAGAGAACGCTTCGACCTAAAAGAGGACGAAACTGTAATTTTGTATGCTGGTCGGTTAGATCAGGGCAAAGGTGTTATTGAACTCATGGATGCAGTCACTTTGCTGCGCAAAAAAGGCCAAAATATAAAGTTGTTTTTGATTGGGGATTATACAACGCTTAAAAAAGGTGACCGTGAGATTTACCGGAAAAGAGTGTTGGATAAAGCTGCTATCATGGCAGGTAGTTGTATTTTAGCGGGAAGTTTGCCTCCGGCAGATATGCATCAGGTATATTCACTGGCTGATTTAACTGTCGTTTCTTCATTAGGGGAGGAAGCCTTTTGTATGGTCGCCTTAGAATCGATGGCGTGTGGAGTGCCTGTTTTGGTCAGCCCAAGAGGAGGGATAAAAGAGTTTGTCATTCCTGAAAGTACGGGTTTCCTACTGCAAGAACCGTTGTCCCCAGAAAGTATAGCCCAAGATATCTCAGATACGCTGTTGAATGGTAAATTGAAAGCTATTGCCGAGCATGGCAGAGAAATGGCAATAAACCAATATGATTGGAGTCATGTCAGTACCTCCCTGTCCAAAGCATTGGATGAGTGGTTTTAGTCATTGATGGGCATGGGCTATCCAAACATGTTGAATAGCCCTTTGGATGGTTAATTCCCTGTTTCGGTTAATTGCTTTCTTTCATGCCATCTTTGTTGGCACAATGCAGCCAGTAAGCCAAGGTATATGCCTAATATGTTCAAATGAACACTTTCAAAGTTTCCTCTGACAATAAAATAGCCAAAGAAAGAGATAAGTAAGATTAATGCAGCTTGCTTATGGCTGTTAGCACTTGCGTTCCACTCCTGAGCTGATTGTTTCAGGTAAGAGAGCATTAATAATAAAAAGGCACCGAATCCCAATATTCCAGCAGAGAACCAAACTGTTAGGAAAATATTATGGGGACCAAGTGACGTTTTAAATGTCCAATCAGGGTGATTTTTGACATTATCGTTATAAATTTGGTCATAGATTTTATTGCCGGCACCATAACCTTTGATTGGATTTTCTAAAATTAAGGTGAGTGCGGTGCCTTGCGTTCCATTGCTATATCGATGACTGCTATCTGTTTGCTCTAACTTATAAGCCAAAGCAGAGCCTTTAATAAGGTAGTCAGATTTGATGGCAAATATGGTAGCGCAGATAATAACGATACTGGCAATTAAGGTTTTCCAATTTTTGTTCATGATTATCATCATGAAAAACATCACAAAAACGGCGAGCCAAGCCCCTCTGGAAAGAGTGCCAAGTAGTACAAATAATACGGATAAAATCAGCAAAATGGTCAGTGTTAAACGAACATAATTTTTGGCATTTTGAAAATGCCAGAGGGCAACGAGTGCCGGGAAGAAGAAAACAATGCCATCTGATACACTACGGTGGTTATAGTTGGTGAATGGCATGATATTGTTCTGATAATCCTGATAAAACAGGTACATTTCTTTCAGCGTGATGAATGACAATCCAAGCAGAAATGAACCGATGATCATTTTCTGGATTTTAATTGTACTTGTATGACTTAACGCTAAAGTGATGAGGATACTGGAAAGAACGACATCCCTAAAAAAAGGTGTTTTGATTTCACTGAAACTGAGTTTAGGATCAGGTGAAATAACAATCGAATAGAGGTAGGTTAACGTTAATATTCCTAAAGCCAGTATGATATTGTTTTTCAGCGCGGAAAGGCATCCTTTGGGGTTTTTAATAATGAAGTAGAGAGCAGTTAACGCTATTAGGGCAAAAAATAAGTTTTTATAGCGTGTGATGCCTGTTACGTAGACAAGCGCGATATAACCACCGACGAAAAAAGTACTCCAGGATAAATGATTTTTAATGGCTTCTTTAAACATGGCCTTACCAGAATGGGAAGTGGATTTCTGGTTGGTATTTTGTACCATTTTCGTGAGACAGGCACGAATAAAAATATGCTGTTATAACTTGATATACATTCCTGAGAATTTTTTCTTTTATCCTATAAAATCTAACGCCCCGTATCTGAACTCATAAAAATCTCTCTTACCCATTAATTCCCTCCCAACCTGTTGTTATCTTGACCAATCTTGATTATCTTACGCTCTGTCACGCCGTTACTTAAAAAGTCTTATCACTGTCATTCCACATCAAAGGGATAAGGATACCCAACATGGTTAACCCTCATAAAATCAGCCTATTGGCGAAAGGCATGGGTGCTACGCTATCCGGTTTATGCCGTCTTTTAACTGGTATACAGGCTCGATGGATTGGTTGTGAACCATCAATTGCAAGTCGTATTTATTATGCGAATCATTCCAGCCATCTTGATGGGTTGGTGATTTGGTCAGGGCTTCCGCCTAAGTTGCGTCACCTGGTTCATCCTGTCGCTGCCCGTGATTATTGGGGTAAAACCAAGCTGCGTCGTTATCTCATTCATAAGGTATTTCGGGCAGTTTTAGTTGAGCGCAATGGAGAAAATAGTTCGAAAGAAAGGGTTCTTGCACCATTGGAGACGGTTTTGGCGCAACAGGAATCTTTGATTATTTTTCCGGAAGGAACCCGGGGGAATGGGGAGCAAATCAATCCGTTCAAAAGTGGGTTGTATCATTTGGTGCGTAAATATCCTGATGCGGAAGTCGTGCCGGTTTATCTTGAAAATTTGAACCGTGCTTTGCCTAAGGGTAAGAAATTGCCGATACCCATTATTTGTTCCGTCACATTCGGTAAGCCGTTGGATAAATTAGGTGAGAATGAAAGTAATGACGAGTTCCTGCAACGTGCCCGGTCTGCATTAGAGGAGTTAGTGCTATGACGAATATGGATCATGATTTGATGTTGCTGCTGGGTGGGGTCTTTGGGATATTGATTATCGCCAGTGTGATGGGGGGCATTTTGGCCCTTTGGTATTCGGGAGAAAGGCGCAGCGCCACCATTGATAACCTGAATGCCCGAATCCGTGGCTGGTGGATGATGTGTATCATCTGTGTAGTCGCTATTGTTGTTGGGCCTGTGGGGTCAGTGATTTTGTTTGCGGTGATGTCATTTTTTGCCTTGCGCGAATTTATCACGCTAACGCCCACTCGCCGCAGTGATCATGAAGCCTTGTTTTGGTGTTTCTTTGTTTTTATGCCTGTGCAGTATGCCTTGGTTGGTGTGCAATGGTATGGGTTATTCTCGGTATTTATTCCTGTGTATGTATTCTTGTTTTTACCTGCCCGTATTGCTTTGGTGGGGGATACTACGCATTTTCTGGAGAGAACCGCCAAGATCCAGTGGGGGATGTTGGTGACGGTATTTGCCATCAGCCATGCGCCCGCTTTGTTGATGTTGGATATCCCGGAATATGAAGGGCAAAATATTAAGTTATTGCTGTTCCTGATGATTGTGGTGCAAATGTCTGATGTTTTGCAGTATGTATTCGGTAAATTATTTGGCAGGCACCCGATTGTGCCAAAACTCAGCCCCAATAAAACGGTTGAGGGGTTTGTTGGTGGAATTTTAGCTTCTGTGCTGTTGGGAATGTCGTTATTTTGGGTTACGCCATTTTCGCTGTGGGAAGCGGGCTTGATGTCGTTGGCTATCACTTTGATGGGGTTTATCGGCGGGTTGTGTATGTCGGCGATTAAACGGGACAGCGGAGTGAAGGATTTTGGTGGGATCATTGAAGGTCATGGTGGAATGCTGGATAGAATTGACTCGCTTTGTTTCGCTGCGCCTATATTTTTCCACCTTACGCGCTATTTTTATACCTGAGACTAACTCAATAACCAAAGGGTGGCAGTCAATGAGTATAAATTATGGGCGATGGGTCAGTACCGCTGCGTTGGCGGCAACGGTACTGGCGAGTGTGTTGCTGATTGTGAAAATTTTTGCATGGTGGTTTACGGGCTCGGTGAGCTTATTGGCGGCGCTGGTGGATTCTCTGGTCGATTTGGCGGCCTCTCTGACCAATTTTTTTGTCGTGCGTTATTCACTTCAACCTGCTGATAAAGAGCATACTTTTGGACATGGTAAGGCCGAATCACTGGCGGCTTTGGCACAAAGTATGTTTATTTCCGGTTCGGCTATTTTTCTGTTTTTGACGGGCTTTCAGCATCTGTTTTCCCCTAAGCCATTGGAACATGCGACAGTCGGTATTTGGGTCATTATTATTGCTCTGATTTCCACGCTGTGTCTGGTGACGTTTCAGAAGTGGGTGATTAATAAAACCCAAAGTCAGGCGATTCGGGCGGATATGCTGCATTATAAGTCTGACTTATTGATGAATGGCACAATTTTGGTGGCACTGCTTTTGAGCCTGTATGGCTTTAAACGTGCAGATGCGCTATTTGCTTTGGGGATTGGGATTTATATCCTCTATAGCGCGTTACGAATGGGGTATGATGCCGTACAATCTTTGCTTGATCGTGCCTTACCGGATACAGAACGGCAGGAGATTATTGCGGTTATCCAGAGTTATCCGGGGATCGCTGGTGGCCATGATCTGCGAACCCGTCAATCAGGGCCGACGCGTTTTATCCAGTTCCATCTGGAGATAAATGAAAATCTGCCGTTGGTACAGGCTCATGCTTTGGCTGAGGGAATTGAAAATAAATTGCGGAGTCGATTTCCGGATGCCGATATTATTATTCACCAAGATCCTTGCTCTGTTGTGTCCGAGGGGCACAAAAATCGTTGGGATTGGTGATGAATTTATTCATAATCAAAAGATCGTCAAAAAATAGACATAATCTTAATGCAGGCTGAGTGTTTTTCCGTATGATAGGTTCTGTTGAATCAATTCAGCAAATGCAGTGACAATCGGGTTTCTAAAAGTTGCCATCAATATTTCCCATTAGGAAAGCAGTCAGCAGATTGGCAAATACTTATACCTACAAATAACATACCTACAAATAATATATCTACAAGTCAGAGGTCATCATGATCAACAAGATTAAAAGAATCGGAGTCTTAACGAGTGGCGGTGATGCGCCTGGCATGAACGCCGCTATTCGTGGTGTTGTTCGTGCCGCTTTAACCGAAGGGTTGGAAGTTTACGGCATCTATGATGGCTATCTGGGGTTGTATGAAAACCGCATGAAGAAGCTCGACCGTTTTAGCGTTTCCGACATGATTAACCGCGGTGGTACGTTTTTGGGATCAGCCCGTTTCCCTGAATTCAGGGATGATAAAGTTCGGGAAACTGCCATTGAAAATATGCGCAAAAATGAGATTGATGCGCTGGTGGTGATTGGCGGTGACGGTTCTTATTTAGGGGCGAAGAAGTTAACTGAAGCGGGTTTCCCTTGTATTGGCCTGCCGGGAACGATTGACAATGATGTGGCGGGTACGGATTACACCATCGGTTATTTCACTGCGCTGGAAACGGTGGTAGAGGCGATTGATCGTCTGCGTGATACCTCAACTTCCCATAAGCGTATTTCTATTGTTGAAGTGATGGGACGTTATTGCGGTGACTTGACCTTATCGGCGGCAATTGCGGGTGGATGTGAGTTTATTGTTCTGCCTGAGAGTGAAACGCCATTCAGTCGTGAAGAGTTGTTGTCTGAAATTCAGGCGGGTATTCAAAAAGGCAAGCGCCACGCGATTGTTGCCATTACTGAGCATGTTTGTGATGTTGATGAGCTGGCGAAATATATTGAAGCAGAAACTCGCCATGAAACCCGTGCAACGGTATTAGGCCATATTCAGCGTGGCGGTGCGCCAGTGGCTTATGACCGTATTCTTGCTTCCCGCATGGGGGCTTATTCTGTCCAACTCCTGTTGGAAGGACACGGTGGCCGGTGTGTTGGTATCCAGAATGAGAAACTTGTTCATCACGATATCATTGATGCAGTACAAAATATGCAGCGTGTCTTTAAGAAAGACTGGCTGGAAACGGCGAAGAAGCTCTACTAATCCTGCCTTCTGATCTTGTCTTTTCTGCAAAATCCTCCTTCATAGGCAGTCACTTTATGTGGCTGTCTTATTTCTCATATTCTTCTTACGCATAAGCAGAAATTTTAAATTATTTCTGCGTCATAACGCTTTCTGTCAGTTTTTATGGTGAAAAATCATCGTAGTTTCTGGAAATAGTTTATGGGAGCATGGCACAGTGATTATGAATGCAATGATTAAAAATACAAAAGTAGTGAAATCAGGCGCAAGATGGGCAGTGGCGAGTGTTTATGCCGTGTTGTCAGCAGTTCTGATGTTATTGTTGGCAAACAGTGCATGGGCGAAAGAGGTTCAAATCTTAAATGTATCCTATGATCCGACTCGTGAGTTATACCAACAGTACGATAAAGCATTCAGCGAGTACTGGCATCAAAAAACGGGAGATGATGTGAAGATCCGCCAATCACATGGTGGCTCAGGCAAGCAGGCAACTTCTGTGATTAATGGTCTTCAGGCGGATGTCGTCACTCTGGCGCTGGCCTATGATGTGGATGCTATTGCAGAGCGTGGCCGGATTGATAAGCATTGGATTAAACGTCTGGCGGATAATTCGGCTCCTTATACATCAACGATTGTTTTTCTGGTAAGGAAAGGCAATCCCAAGCAGATAAAAGATTGGCCGGATTTAATCCGTCCTGATGTTTCTGTGGTAACACCGAATCCGAAAACTTCCGGTGGTGCGCGTTGGAATTATCTGGCTGCCTGGGGATATGGACTGGCAAGTCATCATCAGGATCAGGTTAAAGCCAAAGAATTCGTGAAAGCACTTTATAAGAATGTCGAAGTACTGGATTCCGGTGCGCGGGGTGCAACTAATACTTTTGTGGAGCGCGGGATTGGTGATGTACTGATTGCATGGGAAAATGAAGCGCTGCTGGCGATTAATACTTTGGATAAAGACAAATTTGAAGTCGTCACACCGAGCATTTCTATTCTGGCAGAACCCACAGTAGCTGTCGTTGATAAGGTGGTTGATAAACGGGGGACGCGCGAACTGGCCACGGAATATCTTAAGTATCTTTATTCCCCGGCAGGGCAGGAAATTGCAGCCAAAAATTATTATCGCCCGCGCGATAAGGTTGTTGCAGAAAAATACCACGCTATTTTCCCCGATCTGAAACTCTTTACGATTGATGAAGTTTTTGCTGGTTGGGATAAAGCACAGAAAGAACATTTTGCCACAGGCGGGACTTTTGATGAAATTATCCGCCGTTAATCATTGAGAAAAACCGCCGCGGGTATATTCCGTGGCGGTTAAGTCATTTTTGTTTGCAATCTATTGGGTATAAAAGATTACAAATTACGCTTTTTTCGCTTCGGCGGCGGCTTTTACAATCACAGCAAAAGCATCTGCTTTCAGTGATGCGCCACCGACCAATGCACCGTCGATATCCGGCTGAGTAAACAGTTCTGCTGCATTGCTGGCGTTAACGGAACCGCCGTATTGAATAATGACCTGTTCAGCGATAGCGGCATCCTGTTTCGCGATATGATCACGGATAAATTTATGAACAGCCTGTGCTTGTGCAGGAGTCGCTGATTTACCCGTACCGATTGCCCAAACAGGCTCGTAAGCAATAACTGTATCTTTGAATGCTTCGGCGCCTAGCGTGTTCAGAACCGCATCGATTTGTCGTGCACAAACCGCTTCGGTTTGACCCGCTTCGTTTTCCTGCTCGGTTTCACCAATGCACAGAACTGGGATCAGACCTTGCTCTTTCAGGATGGCAAATTTTCTGGCAATCAGTTCGTCGCTCTCTTTGTGATAAGTACGACGTTCAGAGTGGCCGATAATGATGTACTTCGCGCCAGCGTCTTTCAGCATTTCTGCGGAAGTTTCGCCAGTGAATGCGCCATAAAGGTTAACGCCAACATCTTGTGCACCCAGTGCGATGCGGCTGCCAGCCAGGGCATTGTTTGCCAGAGAAACATAAACTGTTGGTGGTGCAATAGCGACGCCACAGCCGTCAACGTTGCTCAGTTCTTTACGCAGACCTGCAATCAGGTCGTTAACCATGTGGGTACTGCCATTTAATTTCCAGTTACCCATAACTAATGGATGTCGCATGTTTTTCCCTCCAACCAGAAAATAATCAAATTGCGAACTGAATGAATATTCTTTCTTTGAATGACATCAATCGGATGTCATTCCCTGTAAGCGGAATCCCGACAGTATAAAGATCATCAGCGCGAATAGCTCTGCGCTGTGTCACTAATTTTCATTTGCTGAGGTGTCAGATAGCGATAGCTTAATCGGTTCAATTGCGAAGGTCATTATATTTTCGCTGCTGTTCACGATGATATAGCGTGTTGCTCCCATTTTCTGGCTGAAAGCAGGGTGTTTTTCCGCCGCTTGTAATAGTTTTTCTAATTGAGTTTTGGCCTGATCAGGGGAAAGAGTCGGCTCGAATTGGCCGATCAGCGCGGTGATATACTGTTTTACCAGAATGAAATTCTGCTCATCTTCTTGCCCATCTTGTGATGGTAATAGCGTAATTTGCAGGCTCTTAATCTTTTCGCTACCCCGCTCCAGCACTGCCGAAGAGTATATTTTTTCATTGATTTTACTGGCTGCGCGAATGAAAGGCAGAGAAATATCTTTGCTTGCAATTACCTTATATTCGTACAGGGGAATTTCAGGGTGTTTTTTGTTGTATTTTTCACGGAAGATAGGGATTGTATCTTCGAAAGTCGGCGAATTTGGCAGCAGATACATCAACTGTGGGGCCATTTCTGGTATGACGGCAGGCTTACCCGCAACGGCAGATAATGGCAAACTGATGCCAAAAGCGATTAATATTGTCACCAAAAGTTTATTCATGCCTGTTTTCATTTTGCTACTCACTGAGTTAAATACTGAAAAAACAGCATTCAAAATTTGGAAAAGAATACATGACATTACAACAATGGGGATTCTCATTCAAAGGCCGAATTGGACGTCGGGAATTCTGGATTGGCATTGGCATCTGCTTTGCCTTGATCTTTATGCTCCTGACACTGCATGGAATGAATGTCCTCCCCATAAATTATGCAGCAGTTGGGGTTGCCTTGCTACTGTACCCAACCGTTGCGATTTTTTCTAAGCGCCTGCATGATCGGAATAAACGTGGCGGCTGGGTATTACTGTTCGCATTGGCTTGGGTATTATTGTCCCTTGACTGGAGTGCAATGGCCCCAATATGGCAATGGGGTATTGGTCGTTTTGTCCCGACACTGATTTTCGTTATGGTGATGCTTGATTGTGGCGTATTCCGTGGTACGGAAGGGGCTAATCGCTTCGGGGAAACGGCAGAAATGGTTGATTACATTTCTGCCAAGTAATTTCTGCCAAATGGCCTGCTCTAAAACGTGTATAAGTTGATGAGGAACGCTGTGAATATCAATATGTTGATTACCAATATTGCTCACTGGTGATATGGCCTGGTTTACGGCGCAAGTGTTTTACCATGTTGCGCTGCTCTTTCAGCAGTTGTTGGGTATCCCTGACCATTTGGGGGTTCCCACACAACATAACATGACTGTTTTCCGCCTGTATGGGTAGGCCAACAGCCGATTCCAGTTCTCCGCTCTCAATTAGTGCGGGAATTCTTCCCATCAGTGAGTCGGGGTATTTTTCTCGACTAACGATGGTTTGTATTCTCAGCTTGCCTTGAAGCTTCTTCTCTAATTGCTGCATCATTGGCAAATAGCTCAAATCTTGCCCCCACCTCACTGCATGAACCAGCACGATGTTTTCAAATCTTTCCAGATTAACCCCCTGCTGGAGTATGGAAAGATAAGGCCCAATGGCAGTGCCGGTTGAAAGCATCCAAAGTGTTTGGCAATCAGGGATTTCATCAAGAACAAAAAAGCCTGCCGCTTGTTCTGTAACGAGCAGTTCATCTCCGGTTTTTAATGTTACCAGCCGAGAGCTAAGTTTACCTTCCGGCACGGTCACTAAATAAAACTCCAGATTATTGTCATCAGGGGAGTTGACGTAAGAGTATGCGCGTTGAATGCGCTCACCTTCAATTTCCAGTGCAAGTTTTGCAAATTGCCCGGCGGTAAATTTTTCTATCGGCGCATGTACCTTGATGCTAAAGAGTGAGCCTGTCCAATTGGTTATGTCGGTAACTTTTCCTGTAACCCAGTTTGCCATTACGATTAACCTCTCTACACAATATGATGCTAATTAATTTGATGGGAATAAATACTGCGTGAATTGGCGATTTTTTGTAACGATTCTACGTGATTACCTGAAATAGCATTATCGATTACGTGTTACAGTTCAATTAACTGTATTTTTGCCAATAATATGGATTGATATGTACATTTTTATTGACATATATGGATAATTTAACTGTAATTTTTTATTCATGCGAAATTGTATACTGCAATGAAAAAATATAGCTTTGTCAAGCGAGTCACTTTCAATGAAGTCAGTATCTTATAACGAATGACTGTTTGATAACGAATAATTGTATGTAAATGCGATGAGAAAAATAGAACACTTTAATTTATTGTTGATGCTGATTGCTTTGGCTGCTGTCGGGCAGATGACACAGACAATCTATGTTCCAGTTATTGCGGATATAGCGAGTGATTTTAGTGAACCCGCCGGTGAGGTTCAGCGGGTTATGGCGGCATATTTATTTTCTTATGGGCTTTCGCAGCTCTTTTATGGACCGTTATCCGATAAGGTGGGGCGTCGTCCAGTCATTTTGGCGGGAATGTCCATTTTTCTGGTGGCGACGACATGTGCACTGTTTGCCCCTAATTTGCTGATACTGGTTATTGCCAGTGCGTTTCAGGGGTTGGGTACGGGCGTTGCCGGTGTGATGATACGTACCATGCCACGGGATTTATACACGGGTACAACGCTGCGCTATGCTAATAGCTTACTGAATATGGCGGTATTGGTCAGCCCTTTGGCTGCCCCTATGATTGGCGGTCTGGTGGCTCATTATTTTGGGTGGCGTGCCTGCTATTGGTTTTTATTAATATTGGGCGCGATAGTGGTTTTCTTCCTGTTCCGGCATCTGCCGGAAACTCGCCCTACGCAGACTGAACATCGCACGATGTTGGTTGTTTTCCACCAGTTACTCTCTCATGGTTCTTTTGTGGCTTACTTGCTGATGTTGGTAGGTGGTCTGGCTGGGGTTGCTGTTTTTGAAGCAAGTAGCGGTGTGTTGATGGGCGCTGTTTTGGGGTTAGATAGCTTAACGGTTAGTATCCTGTTTATTTTGCCCATTCCTGCGGCGTTCTTTGGTGCATGGT
This sequence comes from Xenorhabdus entomophaga, assembly GCF_037996725.1. Classification (NCBI taxonomy): domain Bacteria; kingdom Pseudomonadati; phylum Pseudomonadota; class Gammaproteobacteria; order Enterobacterales; family Morganellaceae; genus Xenorhabdus; species Xenorhabdus entomophaga. The sequence continues at coordinate 21,200 of NZ_JBBMXH010000024.1, read as the reverse complement.
ATGCGGGACGCGAAGGTAAAACATTTTACCGGCTGATGTGGCATTCTGTGATTTGTTGCTTATTGGCCGGGGCCTTGATGTGGCTCCCCGGCTGGTTTGGCATCATGAATATCTGGACGTTGCTGATACCTGCCGCACTCTTCTTTTTTGGTGCAGGCATGTTGTTTTCTTTGGCGACCACAGGAGCGATGGAACCTTTTCCTTATCTGGCAGGCGCGGCAGGTGCTCTGGTAGGGGGATTTCAGAACGTGGGTTCGGGGGTAGCGACATGGCTGTCAGCAATGTTACCGCAAAATAGCCAATTCAGTGTCGGTCTTTTGATGTTTTCCATGGCCCTGTTGATTCTGTTTTGCTGGTTGCCGATTTCCCAACGGATCCAACGTCAGGAGCCGACGGCCTTATAAAGTCTTGACTGGTTAAAATCGAAGAAAACCGGAGCATCAGATAAAAATGCTCTGACATTGCTGTAATATTACATTACTACGATGCCAGAGCTTTTGGTTATCCGGTGGTTCGCGATTAAGCGCGATCTTCCCACTCTTGAGCACGGGCAACGGCTTTCTTCCAGCCATTGTATCTATGATTGCGCTCAGTCGTTTCGATACCTGGGCGGAATTCTTTTTCGATGACGGCCTTACTCTTCACTTCATCCAGATCTCGCCAGAACCCGACGGCTAAACCGGCAAGGAAAGCGGCTCCCAACGCGGTGCTTTCACGTACTTCCGGGCGTTCTACGCGCGTGCCGAGAATGTCGGATTGGAACTGCATCAGGAAGTTATTGGCAACAGCACCGCCATCTACACGCAAAGCTTGCAGGCGCGTACCCGAATCAGCTTGCATCGCATCCAATACATCACGGGTTTGGTAAGCGATGGATTCCAGCGTGGCGCGAATAATATGGTTGCTATTTGCACCACGGGTCAGGCCGAAAATAGCACCACGAGCATAAGGGTCCCAGTATGGTGCGCCAAGGCCGGTAAACGCCGGCACGACATAAACGCCATTGCTGTCTTTGACTTTCGTTGCGAAATATTCCGAATCTGTCGCATCGGCAATGAGTTTCAGCTCATCACGCAGCCATTGAATGGAAGCCCCGCCAACGAATACGGCACCTTCCAGTGCATAGTTGACTTCTCCGCGTGGGCCACAGGCGATGGTTGTCAGTAGGCCATGGCTGGAGCGAACGGCATCTTTGCCTGTGTTCATCAGCAGGAAGCAGCCGGTGCCGTAAGTATTTTTAGCCATGCCGGGATGGACACATAATTGTCCGTACAGGGCGGCCTGCTGGTCTCCTGCGATACCCGCGATAGGAATACGAGTGCCACCTTTGCCACCGATATTGGTTTGACCATAGACCTCTGAGGAAGCTGCGACTTTTGGCAGCATAACGCGAGGTATGCCCAATTCATCGAGAATCTTTTGATCCCATTCCAGATTATGAATATTGAACAACATGGTACGGGAAGCATTGGTATAGTCGGTCACATGTACACGTCCCTGAGTCATTTTCCAGACTAACCACGTATCGACTGTACCGAATAAAAGCTCTCCGTTTTCAGCGCGCTGACGAACGCCTTCAATGTTATCCAAAATCCATTTTATTTTTGTGCCGGAGAAATAGGGATCAACGACTAAGCCTGTATTGTGGCGGATATACTCTTCCAAACCATCTTTTTGTTTCAGTTTAGTACAGATATCTGCTGTCCGGCGGCATTGCCATACAATCGCGTTATAAACGGGTTTACCGGTTTCTTTTTCCCAGACAATGGTTGTTTCCCGTTGGTTAGTAATACCAATACTGGCAATTTGATCGGAACTGATATCTGCTTTTGCCAGTACTTCAACCAGTGTAGAACTCTGGCTTGCCCAGATTTCCATTGGGTCGTGCTCTACCCAACCTGGTTTAGGGTAAATTTGAGGAAATTCGCGTTGTGAGATGCAAACAATATTGGCATCGTGATCAAGCACAACAGCCCGTGAACTGGTTGTGCCCTGATCCAGAGCGACGATATATTTTTTTTCAGTGATATTTTCTGTTGTCATAACTATAACCTGGTTTCAATGACTCATTTTTTATTGTTTTATTGGATTGCCATCACTTAAGTATGGCAAGTTTAAATCTCGCGTGGTAAATGGCGAGCAATCAGTTTGCGGTAGCCAAAAGCGCCTAAAATCGCGCCAACGACAGGAGCTACCAAAGGAACAAGGCAATAAGGAATATCTCGGCCGCCTGTCAGGGCAATATCTCCCCAACCTGCTAAATAAGCAACCAATTTGGGGCCGAAGTCACGGGCCGGGTTCAGGGCAAATCCGGTCAGGGGGCCGAATGAACCACCGATAACCGCAATGAGGATACCAATCAGCAGAGGGGCTAAAGGCCCGCGTGGGATGCCATTGCCATCATCTGTCAGAGCCAGAATCAGACACAGCAGAACGGCGGCGATAATAACTTCGACGATAAATGCCTGTAGTACGGAGAGCTGTGCAGCAGGGTAAGTAGAGAAAACACCTGCCGTGAAGAGACTTTCCTGTGAACCACGAACCGTGTTGTGAACTTGTTCATAATCCAGGAAAAGATTGTAATACATCATATAGATGATGAGGGCTGCAACAAAGCCCCCGAGCATCTGGGCAATGATGTAAGGCAGCACTTTTTTTCTGTCAAAGTTAGCGAATAAACATAGTGCAATGGTGACTGCGGGATTGAGGTGTGCCCCTGAGATCCCTGCGGTCAGGTAAACTGCCAAGGCAACACCAAGGCCCCAGATAATACTGATTTCCCATAAACCCAGTTGTGCCCCTGCAAGCCGGGCGGCAGCAACACAGCCTAAGCCAAAGAAAACGAGTAATGCAGTACCCAGAAATTCTGAAATGCATTGACCTGATAATGTTGGATTAGTGGTTTGGCTCATTTCTATATCCTATAAAAAAAGTACAGGGGAAGATTAATGATTAGTCATTTCTTATATATTAAGAGAAAAGTGCCTGTGAATTTATCGTTAATGCGCGTAAACGAGAAATAGCGAAATTGAAATATGCGTGTTGCGTCAACAAAATGAGCGAATTCGCATTTGATTATGGCTTTCTTCCGCTTGGAAATGTGATCTTGTATACATTTTGCTTTAGTCGCTATATTTCTCGTTATAACGCACATTGAAAGGATGAAACTAGACAGGCGTTGATAGGCTAAATACAATCAAGAGATTGCTTACAAGAGGGCCCGAGAATGTCATTTGAAGTTTTTGAAAAGCTAGAATCTAAAGTTCAGCAGGCGATTGATACCATCACTTTGCTGCAAATGGAAATTGAAGAATTAAAAGAACAGAATGCGGCGTTATCTCAGAATGTTCAGAATGTGACAGACAACCGTGATTCACTGGCACGTGAAAATGAGCAGCTCAAACAAGAACAATCTGCATGGCAAGAGCGCTTACGTACCCTGTTGGGTAAGATGGAAGATGTACAATAGGTATCTAAAGGCTTAGCTGAAAAAGGGCGATGATTGCGCCCTTTTTTTTACACCCAATAAAGATAATGGTATTACACTTCATCATCGTCACTGTCTTCGTCAATATCCAGTGGTACATCTGATAACACAATGCCGGTATTGTCTGCGTAGAGATAATCACCAGAGAAGAAAGTTACGCCACCGAAGTTCACTCTGATATCACTTTCACCCACGCCTTCGCTATTGGAACCGGCAGGGATGGCGGCCATTGCCTGAATACCAATATCAAGTTCGGCAAGGTGATCAACCTGACGTACCGCGCCATAGACGACAATGCCTTCCCACTCATTATTGGCGGCAAGTTGAGCCAGTTCGGCGTCAACGAGTGCCTTGCGTACCGATCCACCACCATCGACGAGCAGAATACGGCCAAGCCCATTTTCTTCAAGTAAATCATAAAGCAGGCCATTGTCTTCAAAGCATTTCACCGTGATGATCTGACCACCAAATGAAGTACGCCCACCAAAGTTGGAAAATAGTGGTTCTACCACGTTTATATCTTCTTGATAGATATCACAAAGTTCGGAAGTATCATATTTCATGGGATTTACGTCTGGTTTATGCAAGGAACGGACAGTATATCCTTTTAAAGCCAATGTTGGCAAAATCATCAATCTTAAAACTTATGTATAAAATTGATGCTTACTCGCTTAATTAAGTACCAACCCGATGGAAAACAGCACATTGGTCAGTAATGCCGCTTTGACCATTTGTACCAGCTTAGGGCGCATACCTTCAGGTGTCGGATCACGCAGTACTTGCAACATGTGTTTCAATAATAGAGGAAAGGCAAGTAAAAATAGCCAGCTAGTCCAGCTGGTTAGATACTGGAGCGTAAAGGTGATAAGGCAAGACATGGCACCTATTATCAGGGCAGCATGGTAGTAACGTGCTTTTTTTCCACCCAATCTGACAGCCAGTGTATTTTTGCCGTTTTGCCGATCATTTTCGATATCGCGCAAATTATTAATATTCAAAACTGCAACGGAAAGTAAACCACAGGCGGTTGCAGGCAGGATCGTATTCAGGGAAAAGGTATTGGCTTGCAGGTAATAGGTACCAAGAACACTCAACCAGCCAAAGAAAATCAGGACAGAAATATCACCCAGCCCAAGATAGCCGTAAGGTTTGGCTCCCACGGTATATGTGATAGCCGCGATAATCGCCAATAATCCCAGAACCAGGAAACCGATAACATCGCTCAGGCTATTACAGGCCACGACGATGAGAGAAATACCTGACAGGCAAGAGAGCAGCACCGTGATCTTCAATGCGTTTTTCATCTGCTTTGCCGTAATCAAACCTTTTTGCATGCCACGCATTGGGCCGATACGTTTTTCTGCATCACTGCCTTTGGCAACATCGCCATAGTCATTGGCGAGATTGGAAAGAATTTGCAGTATGGCGGCAGTTAATAAAGCCAGCAACGCCACAGGCCATTTGAAATGTCCCGTCCATGATGCAAGGGCTGAACCAGTTATGACGGCCGCTATGGCCAAAGGTAACGTTTTGGGGCGTAAGCTTTCCAGCCATGCCTGTATCTGACTGATAGACGTTGTTGAGCTCATATTGTCACTATTTGTCATTACGTGATTATACCCGTCGCCTTTCAAGTTGCCTCTTTGTTGGCTGCGCTCGCTCACCCCCGATCACATAGTCATCTATGCTCCCGGGGATTCACTCTCTTGCCGCCGCGATGCATCTTGAAATTCATAGGGTATAGTGGATGATAAATTTTATATCATCGAAAATAGAGAAATGGGAGGCTAAAAGCCTCCCATTTTACGATTTCTTTCACTGTCTTCGCGTTTTTCTTCACATTGAATTGCTTGCGTGAATAAGACCGGCGAACCAGATTAAATCAGGTCAATATTACCGATTATAAAATAAACCGGCTCAGGTCTTCATCCGCAACCAGCTCATCTAAATGTTCTTTGACATAATCGGCATTGATTTCAACCGACTGTCCTTGGCTCTCGCTGGCGTCGAAAGAGATATCTTCCATCATACGCTCAAGCACGGTATGAAGACGACGGGCACCGATGTTTTCGGTGGTTTCATTCACTTTCCATGCTGCTTCCGCGATTTTGCGGATACCATCAGTAGTGAATTCAATACCCATACCTTCGGTCGCCATCAGAGCCTTATACTGTTCAGTCAGTGAGGCATTAGGTTCAGTCAGAATACGTTCAAAGTCTTCAGTTGTCAGTGCCTGTAATTCAACGCGGATTGGCAAACGGCCCTGAAGTTCAGGGATCAGATCGGAAGGGCTGGAAACCTGGAAAGCGCCGGAGGCGATGAACAGAATGTGATCGGTTTTGACCATGCCGTGTTTGGTGGAAACGGTACAGCCTTCTACCAGTGGCAGCAGATCGCGCTGAACACCTTCACGTGAAACATCCGGGCCGGAAGTCTGGCCGCGTTTACAGATTTTATCGATCTCATCAATGAAGACGATACCGTGCTGTTCAACCGCATCAATCGCCTGCTGCTTCAATTCTTCAGGATTAACCAGTTTTGCGGCTTCTTCTTCTACCAGCAGCTTGAACGCATCTTTGATTTTCATTTTGCGGTTTTTCTGGCGCTGGCCTGCCAGATTCTGGAACATGGATTGCAACTGATTAGTCATCTCTTCCATGCCCGGAGGTGCCATGATTTCAACGCCAACTGGCGCGGCTGAAACTTCGATTTCAATTTCTTTGTCGTCTAACTGGCCTTCACGCAGTTTTTTGCGGAATGCCTGACGGGTTGAAGATGGCTCGGACTGAGTTTCTGCCTGTCCCCAGTTATTTTTGGCCGGTGGCAGCAGGACATCCAGAATACGCTCTTCTGCCAGCTCTTCGGCGCGATAGCGGTTTTTCTCAATGGATTGCAGACGAACCATTTTCACTGCGGCATCAGTCAGATCACGGATAATGGAATCAACTTCTTTGCCAACATAACCCACTTCGGTGAATTTGGTTGCTTCAACCTTGATAAAGGGAGCGTTAGCCAGCTTTGCCAGACGACGGGCGATTTCGGTTTTACCTACACCGGTTGGGCCTATCATCAAAATATTTTTTGGCGTGACTTCTTGACGCAGTGATTCATCCAACTGCATACGACGCCAGCGGTTGCGCAGAGCAATGGCAACAGCGCGTTTTGCTTTGTCTTGACCGATGATGTGATTGTCGAGTTCGCTGACAATTTCGCGAGGAGTCATTTCAGACATACTATCTATCCTTACGCTTTCGAAGGCAGTTCTTCGAAGTTGTGATTATGGTTGGTGTAGATGCAGATATCGCCAGCGATGGACAGGGCGCGTTCGGTAATTTCTCTGGCACCGAGTTCCGTGGTTTCCAGCATTGCACGGGCGGCAGCCTGGGCGTATGAGCCTCCGGAACCAATGGCAATAAGATCATTCTCTGGCTGAATCACATCACCGTTACCTGTAATAATCAGAGAAGCATTCTCATCTGCAACTGCAAGCAGGGCTTCCAGCTTGCGTAGCATGCGATCTGTTCGCCAGTCTTTGGCCAGTTCAACAGCCGCTTTGGTCAGATGCCCTTGATGCATTTCGAGTTTACGTTCAAACAGTTCGAACAGTGTGAAGGCATCGGCAGTACCGCCGGCAAAACCCGCGATGACTTTGTCATTGTAAAGGCGGCGCACTTTGCGGACATTGCCTTTCATCACGGTATGACCCATGGTTGCTTGTCCATCACCACCGATGACGACTTTGCCATTACGGCGAACACTTACGATTGTAGTCACGAGTTAGCCCCTGGTTACAAAATAGAAGATGGTACACACGGGATGTTGGCTGGTTATTCTGCAATTGCCTGTGGTATTGCTGATAAAAGCACCGTGCGTATGTTATTAACGACTAAGATGGGGGAATTTTCTGACTTTTCAACCCCCAATCGGGCGAGGAATACAGTCAGATACACCTGCACCAGCAACCTTTTCACGCATTTTTTCAGCACTGGCCTTATTTTTATAAGGACCGAGTACAACACGGTTCCAATTGTCTTTCGTGGTAATCTGGCTTTCAATGCCTGCGAATGCAAGGCTGGCACGGACAGATTCAGCTTGCTCCATCGTGCGGAAGGAGCCGCATTGTAGCATCAATCTGGTGTCATTTGTTGCAGGTTTTGGTTTAGTTTCTCCGGAATATTGGGAGGAAGCTGATGACTTGCTTTCCTGAGCAACCGTTGTTTTTTGCTCTGGTGAATATTGCTGAGATTGCTGCTGCATATATTCTTCTGAAGGTGGATTGATCACAACGCGCGTACGTGGAACAGGCTCACTATTATAGGGAACTTCTTTCAACGAGATAGGAGGCTGGCGCATATCCGCCTGCATTTGTTCAAGCAACTGCTTCTGTTCTGGTGTCAATTGAGGGGCACGGTTTAGCGGTTGATTCAATATGGCCGTGGGGTCCTGTATTGAAGATTCATTAACAGGCCGGTTTTCCAACTCTTTGATGTAGCTCCAGCGCTCTTCTGGTTTCGGGGGCAGGCCATGACTTTTGGTTTGGTGAGAAGGCTGGGTGGCATTTTGTACACTTTCTTTTTTGTTGTGCACGATGAAATAAAGGCCACCAATAAACATGACCACTAAGGCCACAGCAACGGCTAATGTAGTTTTGGGTAATCCTTGAGACTGGTTTTTCTTTTTACCAGTACTTTTCCGACGGGGATTGCTCTGCCCGCGACTCACATAATCTCGTTGTGCCACTGTTTAATTCGCTGATTTATTAAAAATTAAGGAATAGATAACCAATGTTACTTAACCTACTGTTATTTGGCTAGCTTTTAGGCGAACAAGTACTCGAGCGAATGATCAGTTCTGCATCCAGTAACCTTGAGCCTTTGGAAACCCATCGGCCTTGAAGCTGTTCCAGCAACAAAAGCATAGAATGGCGCCCAATCTCATAACGAGGTTGTTTCACTGTGGTTAGAGCCGGTTCACTGTATTGAGCCAGATTCAAATTATCGAAACCAATAACAGAGAGTTCTTCTGGTAATTTTAACCCCATTTTCTTGGCTTGCCACATTGCGCCCAAGGCCATGACATCGCTATGGCAGAAAATCGCACTCGGAGGCTCCGGTAGAGTCAGTAGGATTTCCGCCAATTCAGCGCCGCTTTCATGGGTAAAATCGCCCTGGACAATATATTCTTCCAGAATTTCTCCTCCTGTGCGCCGCAGGGCTTGAATGTACCCCTGCAATCGGTAGTGGCACAGTGGCATGTTATCCGGCCCTGTAATGCAGGCAATGCGTTTGTGCCCCAGTTTTTGCAGATGATGGGTGGCATTGAATGCGGCTGTCAGGTTATCAATATGGACAGTCGGAAGTTCCAGCTCCGGGGCGAACTCATTAGCCATGACCATTGGCGGCAGGTTTTTTTGCTCTTCTTTGGAAACATCGAAAGGAATATTGGAACCCAACAGCACCATGCCATCAATGCGTTTGGTGATCAGCAGATTGATAAACGCATGCTCCTGTTGCTGCTGGTGTTTACAGTCACCAATCAGAACCAGATAGCCATGTTCGGCTGCGGTTTCTTCAATGCCACGAATGACTTCGGTGAAGAAAGGATCGCTGATATTGGGTACAATAACTAAAATCGCCCTGGATTCATTGCGTCGTAGATTTTTGGCAAGATTGTGCGGATAGTAACCCACTTCCAGTACGGCATTTTCTACTTTTTGACGTGTACGAGCAGAAACCTTATCAGGATTCATAAGTGTTCTTGATACAGTTGCAGTAGAAACACCAGCCACTTTGGCAACATCTTTCATGGTTGCCAATGTGCAATTCTTTTTTTCCATAGCTCACTCCTCGCTTTCTACAGGCAGCAAAACGATTGCTCTCAATCTGCTAAAAAACGCCGGTTATTCCTAAGAAAGAAGTTCTGGCGGATCGTTTTCTACAGTCATATTAATAAGTTCATTTTAAACTGATTAATAAGCCAATCCGTTACTTTGTTTGCATAAAAAGTGTGATATGAATCATTTCTTAGAGATACTTCGCAAATTAAGGAAATAATTACCTCTATTTCTGTTATTGGTTAATGATTTTCTGTTATCAACCTTCGGTCGGGTCAACGTCAATGTTCCATTTCACCTTCCGTGCCTGTGGCAGCGCAGTGATTTGCGGATAAATCCCTGCCATCATTTTCTGTAGGAAGATACGTGAAGGATGCTGAACCATTAATTGCCAGCGATAACGACCGCCGCGTTTGGCTTGTAATGCCGGTACAGGGCCCATGATCCATAGTTGGTTATCATACAGTGGATGATGTTCAAGCAATTGACGCATTTGCTGCAAAAAAGCGGGCGCTTGTTGATTGTCATGATCTTCTGAGCGGAGCAAGATGTGGCTGGCAAAAGGTGGCAGATGCACTTGTTGCCGTTCTTCCATCGCTTGCTGCGCAAAGGCATCGTAGCCCTTTTCCAGTAATACCTGTAATAGCGGGTGCTCAGGATGGTGGGTTTGCAGGACAACTTCACCTCGCTTGCCCGCTCGTCCTGCCCGACCGGAGACTTGAGTATACAGTTGGGCAAAACGCTCTGCTGCCCGAAAATCGGCAGAGAACAGGGCTCCATCAACATCAAGTAAGGAAACCAAAGTCACGTCGGGGAAGTGATGGCCTTTCGCCAGCATTTGAGTACCAATCAGAATACGGGCCCCGCCTTGATGTACTTCAGCCAGTTGTTGTTCCAATGCCCCTTTGCGGCTGGTGGTATCACGATCAATGCGGGTGACAGGAATATTGGGAAACAGTTGAGTGATGCCATCTTCAAGCTGTTCCGTGCCCATCCCGACAGGGATTAGGTTAGTGGAACCACATTGTGGGCATTGGCGTGGGATCGGTCGTTGGCTGTCACAGTGGTGGCAACGTAGGTGGCGGTGGTTTTGGTGCAGCGTGTAATAATGATCACAGCGCTGGCATTCCGCTATCCAGCCGCATTCATGGCAAAGCAGGGCGGGAGAATAGCCACGACGGTTCAAAAACAGGATAACCTGATTGTCCGCCTTGAGGTGCTCTTTGATGCGGTTGATGAGCGGTTGTGATAACCCGACAGTCAACGGTAATCCTTTCAAATCCAGCAAATGCTGAGTCGCTGGCTGGGCATGGCCCGCTCGTTTAGTTAATGTGAGTTGGCGGTATTTCCCCTGTTGAACGTTATATAGTGTTTCCAGTGCTGGCGTGGCGGTTCCCATAATGATCGGAATCCGCTCTTTTTTGGCACGAAACACCGCCAAATCACGGGCATGATAGCGCCAGCCTTCCTGTTGTTTGTAGGAACTGTCATGCTCTTCATCAATAATGATGACTCCCAAGTGGGCAAAGGGAGTAAACAAGGCAGAGCGTGTACCGATGACGATAGCATTTTCTCCCCGCTTCGCCCGCAGCCAAACGGTTAATCGTTCGCTGTCATTCAATGCTGAGTGAAGGATATCAACAGGCGCATCGAAACGTTCCCGGAATCGGCGAATAGTTTGTGGTGTCAGCCCAATTTCAGGTACCAAAATCAGCGCTTGTTTACCTTGCTCAAGAATGTTTTCCAATACGCTGAGATAGACTTCCGTTTTACCTGAACCCGTGATACCTGCAAGCAGCCATGGGGAGAAAGTGTTATCTTCTGCGCGAATGGCGCCTATAGCGGTGGCCTGTTCTGTATTCAGCTTTAGCCGTTCCCCGATGATTTTAAAATCTTCATGCCAATTTTCAGCTTCCGGCTGTATTGGACAAAGCTCAATCAGTGACTTCTTTTTCAGTGATTGCAATGCGTTTTCACTTAATTCCAATTCAGCGACTTGATGGCGGTAAACAGGTTTTTGGCGCAAAGTGGCTAGAGCCTGCTGCTGTTTGGTAGAACGCTTGAGTTGTTCGAGTGGGAGCCCGCGTCCAGTCTCAGTGACATGCCATTGCCAGAGTGGAGAAAACTCTGCTGGTTTTCCCTGCCGTAGCAAAACGGGCAGAGCATGGAACAAAACCTCCCCCAGCGGATGGTGATAATAGCTGGCTGACCACAAGAGCAATTGCCAAAGGTCGTCGGGAAAAAGTGGCTGGACATCAAGAATGCCGGAAATAGACTTGAGCTGTTCGGGAGAGAATTCGCTGTTGTCTGTAATGCCTGTGACTATGCCTATTGCATTACGTTTGCCAAACGGCACGTTTACGCGAACACCGATAGCCGGCAAAGGTAGCCCTTCGGGTAATAGATAATCAAAAGCGCGGGTTAAGGGGACAGGCAACACAACCTGAACAACTGTCATAAGGCGTTTCCGGATAATTAATGACCAGACAAAAGAAAGTATAGCGATAAGGGTATCATAGCAAATCAGCAGATTTCATTGCGTGATGAGCAGATTTTCTGTATGATCCGCCGCCTTTGGTATAGAAATTACCGATACTGATTTTTATCAACACGACATTTTTATCAACATGACGTGTGGTGTCTGGCGGCAACAGGGCTGGATAGCGACACGGCCTGAACAGAGGTTTCCCATGAAACAAGGTATCCATCCTAAGTACGAAGAAATTACTGCATCTTGCTCTTGCGGTAACGTTATCAAAATCAACTCTACCGTAGGTCACAACCTGAACCTGGACGTTTGTGGTGCATGCCACCCATTCTACACTGGTAAGCAGCGTGACGTTGCGACCGGTGGTCGTGTTGATCGCTTTAACAAACGTTTCAGCGTTCCAGGTGCTAAGAAGTAATGACTTTTTCCTGTCTGTATTCAATACAGGCAGAATAGTTGAAACAAAAACGCCCGATGTTCTGCATCGGGCGTTTTTGTTATCAATATTCCCATGTTTCAGGATCAATACCGAGCTCACGCATCATGATTTTCGCCGCTTCAGGGATTTCATCATGACGTTCTTTGCGCAAATCATCATCATCAGGCAGAGGCTGTCCAGTGAACGCATGGAGAAAAGCTTCACACAGCAATTCGCTATTTGTTGCATGACGCAGATTGTTCACCTGACGACGGGTACGCTCATCAGTCAGGATTTTCAGCACCTTTAACGGGATTGAAACCGTAATTTTTTTGACCTGTTCACTTTTTTTGCCATGTTCAGCATAAGGGCTGACATACTCACCATTCCACTCAGCCATGAGATACCTTAAATAATTTTTAAATCAAGTAATTGAAATCAGAAGTTGGAGGGTACTTCTGATCTGTTTTCATGTCGGTAATTCGGTAGTCTAGCATAATTCGCTTATCGACTATATCGCTCCAGTCTCACTGACTTATAAAGTATAACCAGAAGAAATATAAAGCATAAGAATAATCGCCTAATTGTAGTATTAGACCGTCGTATTTAACCGCAAATGATTTTGGATGTCTAGATGTGTTGACGTCTATGCTTCCGATCGTTATCCTTGCATGACGCCAATAATAACAATGATGGGTAAAGTTTATGGGATGTAAGCAAGCGACAGTTGCGGTTCATAGTGGCTTAAATATTGATGAACAATATGGCTGTGTGGTTCCACCTATTTATCTTTCCAGCACATATAACTTTACTGGTTTCAACGAACCCAGAACGCATGATTATTCCCGACGTGGTAATCCAGGTCGCGATGTTGTCCAACAGGTTTTGGCAGAGCTGGAAAGTGGTGCCGGTGCAGTAATGACCAGCAGCGGTATGTCAGCCATTCATCTGTTATGCACTGTATTTCTGAAACCGGGAGATTTATTAGTGGCTCCCCATGATTGTTATGGTGGAAGTTACCGTCTGTTTGATAGCTTGAGCAAACGTGGTGCATATAATGTGCTCTTTGTTGATCAGTCAGATGATCAGGCTCTGAAACAGGCATTGGCACAAAAGCCTAAACTGGTGTTGATTGAAACGCCGAGCAATCCTCTGTTGCGAATTGTCGATATTCAATATATTTGCGAGCTGGCCCATGAGGTAGGGGCATTGGCTATCGTAGATAACACCTTCCTGAGTCCTGTACTGCAAAAGCCATTGGATTTGGGGGCGGACTTAGTGGTGCATTCCTGCACGAAATATCTGAATGGGCATTCTGACCTGATTGCAGGGGCGATCATTGCCAAAGATCCGGAAATTGCCAAAGATTTGGCATGGTGGGCGAACAATATCGGCGTGACAGGGGCCGCTTTTGACAGCTATTTGTTGCTGCGCGGCATTCGTACCTTATCTGCCCGTGTGCTGCTTCAACAGAATAATGCTGCTGTTATTGCAGATTATTTACAACAGCAGCGACAAGTGAAAAAGCTTTATTATCCTGCGCTGAAAAGCCATCCCGGACATGAAATTGCCGTTAAACAGCAAAAGGGTTTTGGGGCGATGCTGAGTTTCGAATTGGATGGTGATGAATTCACCATGCGTCGCTTTTTATCTGCATTAAAATTATTTACTCTGGCTGAATCTCTCGGTGGTGTGGAATCGTTGATTTCTCATACCGCAACAATGACACACGCGGGAATGTCGGCAGAAGCAAGGGCTCAGGCAGGGATTACGGATTTGCTTCTTCGTGTCTCTGTAGGAATTGAAGATAGTCAGGATTTAATTGCTGATCTGGACAGCGCGTTTCAGGCAGCGGCAACGAGGTAATCATTAATCATGAGTGCACTGGCAACAGCGGGGGCGGAATCTGGCCGCCAATTACATAAATTTGGCGGCAGCAGCCTGGCCGATGTGAAGTGTTATCAGCGGGTTGCAGACATTATGGCGAACTATAGCCAGCCGGGTGATTTAATGGTGGTATCGGCGGCAGGGAGCACAACGAATCAGCTTATTGATTGGCTGAAATTGAGCCAGAGTGACCGGATATCAGCGCATCAAGTCCAGCAATCGCTACGGCGCTATCAGCAAGAGTTGATCCGTGGTTTGTTGCCTGAAGTGGTAGCAGAAGAGCTGGTCACAAAGTTTATCGCTGATCTGGAGAGATTGAGTGCACTGTTAGATAAGCCCGTTACAGATATCACCTATGCAGAAGTTGTCGGTCATGGTGAGATTTGGTCTGCACGTTTGATGGCGGCATTACTTGAGCATCAGGGTCTCCCCAGTGCATGGCTGGATGCACGCCAATTTCTGCGGGCAGAACGAGCGGCTCAGCCACAGGTTGATGTGAGTCTGTCCCAACCCTTGCTCAGCCAGTTATTGATCCAAAACCCTCATAAGCGTTTGGTTGTCACGGGGTTCATCTCCAGTAACCAAAATGGTGAAACCGTCCTGTTGGGGCGCAATGGCAGTGACTATTCTGCCACACAGGTTGGTGCATTGGCGGGAACCCAAAAAGTCACTATATGGAGTGATGTTGCAGGGGTTTATAGTGCCGATCCGCGTAAAGTCAAAGATGCGTGCCTGCTACCTTTGCTGCGCTTGGATGAAGCCAGTGAATTGGCCCGTTTGGCGGCACCTGTGCTTCATACCCGCACATTGCAGCCTGTGTCCACCAGCGATATTGATCTGCAATTGCGTTGCAGCTACCAGCCTGAGCAAGGTTCGACTCGCATTGAACGGGTTCTGGCAACAGGGACTGGAGCGAAAATTGTTACCAGTCATGATGATGTTTGCCTGATTGAATTGCATGTATCGTCAGCCCACGATTTTAAGCAAATCTACAAAGATATTGATTCATTGTTGAAACGCGCCCAAATTCGGCCGTTGGCGACAGGGCTGCATGCGGATTGTAACCTTATTCAGCTTTGCTATACCTCTGAGATTGTGAACAGTGCCCTTGATGTTTTGCAGGATGCTGTTTTGCCCGGAAAACTTTCCCTGCGTGAAGGCCTGGCGCTGGTGGCATTGGTGGGGGCTGGTGTCTGTAAAAATCCGCTGCATAGCCATCGTTTCTATCAACAACTAAAAGATCAGCCTGTTGAATTTGTCTGGCATGCGGAAGATGGCATTAGCCTTGTTGCTGTTCTGCGCCTGAACCAAACTTCGCATCTGATTCAGGGTTTGCACCAAAGTCTGTTTCGGGCAGAAAAGCGTATCGGTTTGGTGCTGTTTGGCAAAGGGAACATTGGCTCACGTTGGTTAGAACTCTTTGCTCGTGAACAGAAGAATATTTCAGCCCGCAGTGATTTTGAGTTTATTCTGGCGGGCGTTGTGGATAGTTGCCGAAGTTTACTGAATTATCAAGGGATTGATGCCAGCCGTGCGTTGGCGTTCTTTGATGATGAAGCGACGAAACATGAAGACGATGCACTGTTTTTATGGATGAGAGCACATCCTTATGATGATTTGGTGGTACTGGATGTGACGGCAAGTGAAGAGCTGGCCAAAGAATATATCGATTTTGCCAGCTATGGATTTCACGTTATCAGTGCCAACAAAGTTGCCGGTTCTTCCGATAGCAACACTTATCGTATGATCCGCGATGCCTTTGCAAAAACGGGCCGCCACTGGTTATACAACGCCACAGTTGGCGCTGGACTGCCGATTAATCACTCGGTCAGGGATTTACGGGAAAGTGGAGATACCATTTTGTCCATCAGCGGGATTTTTTCCGGAACGTTATCATGGCTATTCCTGCAATTTGATGGTTCTGTCCCTTTCAGTGACTTGGTCGAACAGGCATGGCAGCAAGGATTGACGGAACCTGATCCGCGTATCGATCTTTCTGGTCAGGATGTGATGCGTAAGCTGGTTATTTTAGCCAGAGAAGCGGGTTACGAGATAGAACCTGATCAAGTGCGTGTTGAATCACTGGTGCCGGAAGAGGCACGAATCGGTTCCATTGAAGAATTTTTTGAAAACAGTGCTGCTATTAATGCCCAGATGCTTCAACGATTGGAAGCGGCACGGGAAATGGGTATGGTACTGCGGTATGTCGCGCGCTTTGATGCCAGTGGTAAAGCTAAAGTGGGGGTGGAAGCAGTACGTAATGACCATCCGATGGCTTCATTGCTGCCGGCGGATAACGTATTTGCGATAGAAAGCCGTTGGTATCGCGATAATCCTCTGGTGATCCGTGGCCCAGGCGCCGGGCGGGATGTTACCGCAGGAGCAATCCAATCAGATTTAAATCGCCTCTCACAGCTTCTCTAATTTAAGGTTTTTGGCAGGGATATGATGAACTATCCCTGCCTGTATCATCATCCCGCCAATCAAAAGCATCTTATTACTCTCTATATTGAAAAAACAATTTATTGAAAATAACAAGTTTATTGAGAACAAACAAGGCAAGCCATCGGATTGTCTTATAAAAAAGAAATCTTGATTAAATTTCATAAAATCCGCCCAAATTGTTTGTTTTCTGATATGAATAGAGCGTTAGAGATAAACAAAAGAACAGCTCTAATCTTGACAGATACAGGGTAGATGCCGATTGAACCAGCCATCTGGTGAAATGGGTGACATACAGCAACACAGGGCCAGAAACCACATGAATCAACAATATTCCGCAATGCGAAGTAATGTCAGTATGCTCGGTAAGTTGCTGGGCGACACGATTAAAGAGGCTTTGGGAGAAGACATTCTTGATAAGGTTGAAATGATCAGGAAACTATCCAAATCATCCCGCGCAGGTAACGAGGCTCATCGTCAGCAGCTTTTATCGACACTGGAAAATTTATCCAATGATGAATTACTCCCTGTCGCTCGTGCCTTTAACCAGTTTTTAAATCTGGCTAACGTTGCCGAACAATATCACAGCATTTCGCCTCATGGTGAAGCTGCGAGTAATCCGGTAGCGCTGGCAGCATTATTCAATCGTCTGAAAGATAAACAATTCAGTAATGATGATTTGATCAAAGCAGTGAATGACTTAGCGATTGAACTAGTCTTGACGGCACACCCGACAGAAATTGCCCGCCGAACATTGATTCATAAACTCGTTGAAGTGAATGGTTGTTTGGCACAGCTTGACCATGATGATTTGGCCGATTATGAGCGCAATAATATCATGCGTCGCCTGCGCCAGTTGATTGCCCAATCATGGCATACCGATGAAATTCGCAAAATCCGCCCAACGCCAATTGATGAAGCAAAATGGGGGTTTGCGGTAGTTGAAAACAGTCTGTGGGAAGGTGTGCCAGCGTTCCTGCGTGAATTCAATGAACAACTGGAAGAATCCATCGGATATAGCTTGCCAGTGGAAGCCGTGCCAGTTCGTTTCACTTCCTGGATGGGAGGAGATCGTGATGGTAACCCTAATGTTACCGCCGAAATTACCCGCCATGTCCTGTTGCTCAGCCGTTGGAAGGCCGCAGATCTGTTTTTGAAAGATATTCAGATTCTCGTTTCTGAACTCTCCATGTCGGAATGTACACCTGAACTGCGCCAAATGGCGGGTGGTGAGCATGTTTTAGAGCCTTACCGTGAAATTGCCAAACAATTGCGAACGCAATTAAGCAACACTCTGGCTTATTTGGAGAAATGTCTTAAAGGTGAACAAGCCTTGCCACCAGCGGATTTGTTGCTGCATAACGAACAGCTATGGCAACCCTTGTATGCTTGTTATCAATCCCTGAAAGCCTGCGGGATGGAGATTATCGCCAATGGGCAATTGTTGGATACTCTGCGCCGAATTCGCTGCTTTGGTCTCTCTTTGGTACGTATCGATGTTCGTCAGGAAAGTACCCGCCATACTGACGCCATTGCGGAGTTAACGCAATATTTGGAAATGGGAGATTATGCGAGCTGGCCTGAGGCCGAGAAACAGGCATTTCTGCTGCGTGAATTAAACTCAAAACGGCCTCTGATCCCGCGTGACTGGCAGCCAAGTGCCGACACCCAAGAGGTTTTTGCAACTTGCAAAGTCATTGCCGAATCGCCACAAGATGCGATTGCCGCTTATGTTATTTCCATGGCGAAAGTGCCTTCTGATGTGTTGGCTGTGAAATTATTGCTGAAAGAGGCAGGTTGTTCATTGTCATTACCCGTAGCGCCGTTGTTCGAAACCCTTGATGACCTGAATAACGCAGAAAGTGTGATTCGGCAATTGTTGGGAATAACCTGGTATCGCGATCTGATTAAGAATAAACAGATGGTGATGATCGGTTATTCAGATTCAGCGAAAGATGCCGGGGTGATGGCGGCATCTTGGGCACAATACCGGGCACAGGATGCGTTGATCAAATTGTGTGAACAAGAAGGTGTGACATTAACCTTGTTCCACGGACGCGGCGGCACGATTGGTCGTGGTGGTGCGCCAGCACACTCAGCTCTGCTCTCTCAGCCACCGGGCAGTCTGAAAGGGGGATTGCGTGTCACCGAGCAGGGAGAAATGATCCGCTTTAAGTTCGGCTTGCCGCAAGTGACGATCAGCAGTCTGGCTTTGTATGCCAGTGCGATACTGGAAGCAAACTTATTGCCACCGCCGGAACCCAAA
Organism: Xenorhabdus entomophaga; assembly: GCF_037996725.1. Lineage (NCBI taxonomy): Bacteria > Pseudomonadati > Pseudomonadota > Gammaproteobacteria > Enterobacterales > Morganellaceae > Xenorhabdus > Xenorhabdus entomophaga. The sequence continues at coordinate 2,379 of NZ_JBBMXH010000024.1, read as the reverse complement.
CCAGAATGGCATCAGATCATGGATACGCTCTCGGATGTTTCCTGCGATATGTATCGTGATTATGTGCGTGAACAACCGGAGTTTGTGCCTTATTTCAGGGCAGCAACGCCTGAGCAAGAATTAGCAAAATTACCGTTGGGTTCGCGACCGGCTAAACGTCGTCCGACTGGCGGTGTAGAAAGTCTGCGAGCTATACCGTGGATATTCGCATGGACACAGAACCGCCTGATGTTGCCGGCATGGTTGGGAGCGGGCGCAGCACTGCAATGCATCATCGATGAAGGAAAACTATCGGTTTTAACGGATATGTGCCGCGACTGGCCATTCTTCAATACACGTATCGCCATGTTGGAGATGGTGTTTGCCAAAGCGGATTTATGGCTGGCGGAGTATTACGACCAACGTTTGGTGGAGCCAAAACTGTGGCCTTTGGGAGTAAAGTTGCGCAATCAGCTTGCAGAGAATATCAAAACGGTACTCGCCATTGCGCAGGATGAGCAATTGATGGCGGATTTACCGTGGATTGCAGAATCCATCGCTTTGCGTAACGTATATACCGATCCATTGAACGTACTACAAGCGGAATTGCTCCAACGCTCCCGTCAGCAGGAAACTCCTGATCCGCATCTTGAACAGGCGCTGATGGTGACCATTGCAGGTGTTGCGGCAGGAATGCGCAATACGGGATAGTTTTTTAAGAATTTTCAAATCATCAAAGCCGAATGGGGAACCGTTCGGCTTTAATTTGAAATCATTAAGAAGGCCGGACGCCTAGCGTATGGCAAATGGCATAACTCAGCTCTGCCCGGTTCAGGGTATAAAAATGAAAATCTTTCACTCCTTCACGACTGAGAATTTTCACCATGTCCATTGCGATAGAAGCACCGACTAAGTTGCGACTTTCCGGATCATCCTCCAGCCCTTCAAACATTCTTGTCATCCAACTTGGGATACGAACATTGGTTATGGTGGCAAATCGTTGTAACTGACGGAAGTTCGATACAGGCAAAATGCCCGGTACAATTTCTACATCAATTCCCGTTGCGACGCAGCGATCGCGAAAACGCAGGTAACTTTCCACATCAAAAAAGAATTGGGTAATGGCACGATTGGCTCCCGCGTCAATTTTGCGCTTTAGATTAATCAGATCAGCCTGCGCGCTTTTTGCTTCTGGATGTACTTCCGGGTAAGCAGCCACAGAGATATCAAAATCGGCCTCTTTTTTTAAAAGCTCTACTAAATCAGCGCCATACATTTCTGGTTTGCCGCTGTCATTAGGCAAATCGCCACGTAATGCCACGATATGGCGAATGCCATTTTGCCAATAATCATGGGCAATGTCGCGTAGCTCTTCACGGCTGGCATCAATGCAGGTCAGGTGTGGTGCTGCATCCAACCCCGTTTTTTCTTTGATTCCCTTGATGATGCTATGGGTACGATTACGTTCACCTGAGTTGGCCCCATAAGTGACGGAGACAAATTTGGGTTTCAGCTTGCTCAAACGGTCAATGGATTTCCACAGGGTTTGTTCCATCTCAGGAGTACTGGGTGGAAAGAATTCAAAGGAAACTCGAATTTGCCCATCAAGCTCAGCTAAATTCTGATTCAGCGCTTCTCGCTGATTAGCGTGAAAAAAACTCATACCCTGTGCCCTCTTGAACAAGCGGAGTTTTTGGCTATATCCGCTTATTTTTGGATGTTTAAATGTTTATATGTCTATCCGTTTAGATGTCTAAATAGAATGGGCGAAGCGGGATTTTTAGTCAATTGAGAAATAGCTTATTTCCGATGAGTAATATTCAAAGTGATCAGGAAATAAATTCATGTTTGGGGGGGGAACTGGATGATTTAGTGAATTTTATTTTTTATTGGTTATTTTTGCGTGATTAACTAATGGACTTATCATTAATCCCACTATTAAACAGTAGGATTAATTAATGACGATATATCAAATCATAGAGCGAAAACGTAAACGAATATCGGTGTCGACTTGAATATGTTCGACTAGTCTGAGGAATGGAGAAAGTTCCAAAGATTCTGAATGTATATTGGCCATCATAGGACGAGCTTGCTCACCAAGTAGTCTTGGAGATACATAAACAAGTAGTTCATCAATTAACCCTTCTTTTAATAGCGCTCCAGTCAAAATGGGGCCAGCTTCGACAAAAATATCATTTAACCCTCTATTCCCTAATTCTTCTAATAATGTTTTTAGATTGATTTGATTATTACTAGCATTAACGCTCATTCTATTGATATAGGGTGGTAATTTTAACGCGATGCTCGACTTTAACATCCTATGACGTTGGCTTGTTGAAGCCAGTCGCGTTGACTTTTACCTTGTTTAAAATTGGCAAAAATGCCCAACGTATGAGAAAG
>NZ_JBBMXH010000023.1:0-49059 GCF_037996725.1 Xenorhabdus entomophaga | reverse complement strand
TCAGCGATATGGAATTGAGGCTGAATATGACACCAAGAAAGATTTTAAATGGGCTGACGCCAATGGAAGCCTATACCGGTCGCATGTTGCACTTATTGCGTTAATCCAGCTCTCCTCAATACCACAAAATTTTCACCCTACCAGTATAAAATAACAACAAGCTATTCTAACCTCTTAGTTAGTAATCTAATTTTTTGTAAATAACCCTTTTTGTCTCTCGCTTTTTACTAATGAATTAAGTAATCTTCCCTGCGTCCTGTTTGTTAAAATAATGTGTTTTGTAAAGAAACTAATAAAATGTGTTGCTTCACACACTTTAGGGACAGAAAATTTGTTAATTCATCATATTCTTACTAGGCTTTAAAACGTTTAGTGTTTTTATGTTGGTAATAAATCAGATTTAAGGGCTGCAAGGGAAAATTAATACAATGGTCAAATCTCAACCAATACTGAGATACATATTGCGGCTGATACCCGCAATTCTGGCGGCAGTGACACTGACCGCATGTAGTTCACCAGATTCCAAACTACGTAATAAACATACTGAGACGCATGCAGTAAACTCTCAAAAGCATTTCTTACTGCAACCATCTCAGGATGAATTTGAAACTTTAGTTAATAATTTAGATATTAAATCCAAGTTACTTAATCAATATGCAGACTGGAAAGGGGTTACTTATCGGTTAGGCGGAAATACAAAACGCGGCATTGACTGTTCTGCCTTTGTACAGCGTACTTTTCACGATCAATTCGGCATGGATTTACCACGTTCAACATCAGAACAACAGCGTATAGGTCAAACCGTTAGCCGTTCTAAATTACGGGCAGGTGATTTAGTGCTGTTCAAAACTGGCCGTTATATGCGTCACGTTGGTATTTATATCGGCAATAACCAATTTGTGCATGCTTCAACCAGTAGTGGGGTTATCGTCTCTAAGTTGACTGATAACTATTGGAATAAACGATACTACGGTGCAAGGCGAGTACTATCAGATGATACGAAGGCCACAATATAACCCATCATTAAATCGGGCATAAGGCCGTATTATTCAAAAAATTCCCTTGCAAGCAATAAAAAACGCTTCCACTCAGGAAGCGTTTTTTATTAATGGGTAAAATTATAGCGGGTATAACGCCGTTATGTTTTCCGCAATTGCAGCTCCTAACGTCTTAAGACGACACATCACTGCACTTTCGTCTTCCTTAGCAAAAAACAGACATGGCTCCCCTTCCCACTCAATCACTGCACTTAGTATCTGCATATCAGCAATAGACTGATTTATAGTACGCAAAATCTCCTGTGCTTTTTCGCCTTCATGGCTTAACAACTTCAGCCCCGTCAGGCTGTTTCCTATATCTGTTTCTTCTGCTGGTAAAATTTCAACTTTTGTACCAACAAACCCAGATGACCACCGATAACTTTGCGGCAGTCTATGTACTACCGAAAGTTGGATATTATTCACGTATTATTCCTATCAGAAACAACATTAATACAGCTAACCACCAGCTGTCGGTTATCGACTCGTCAAAACCGAATAACCACCCAACAGAAAAGTAAAAAAAAGGTTAAAATGAAAACCACATTATCGCACTTACTTCCCTTTTCATCCTGAAAAAGTGCGATCAAACTCGCATTTTGTATATATTTATACTGTTTAAGTAAATAATTCAACTTATTTTCATGCAATATGGCAACTTTTTATTCAAGATTCATTTACATATTTGCTTTTTTTAGACTTCACCTAACGCCAGAAAAAGATTATTTTCTTTTATTTACAATTGGTTAATTAATCACAACAACTTCATCATTTGTAGTTATGAAACCAATCATAAAAAGTTAACAAAAAGCCAACACATTAATACTATCTGAACATAACGAAATTAATAATTTTCTACATTTATTTGATAATCACTCGGTATTTCCTGTCTATCAGTGCAACCAATCACGTCTTTGCACATTCAAGGAATTTTAGGAAGGAAAATGCAAACTTAGCTCTAAATACATAGAAAAAAACCTTAAGAAAATCTATATGTTCTTATACCTAGGAGTAAGAAGAAGGGATAATAAACAGAAGTGTTAACACAAGGCCATCCCATACAAAGAGACAGCCTTTCAGTTTTTTATTTTTGTGCCTTACGAACCTGGATAATAAGCAGCATTCCTAATGTCGCACATAGCACCATTGCTCCTACCATCGGCCAAGCGCTTTCTCCCGGCATAAAAGACAGAGTGGCCCCCACCAATGCGGCAATACTAAAACGGATCGTTCCTGCCAGTGAAGAAACGGTTCCGGCCATATGCGGATAATCGTCCAACACAACAGCCATTGTGTTAGATGTGATCATAGAAATTCCACTGATATAAATAGCAACGCCCATGACTAAAGAAATAAATCCCAGATCAAATAGGGTACTAAACAACAACCACAGCCCCATGACAAATTGGACGAACAACCCAATGTGCAACATTTTCAATGCGCCATATCTACGAACACACTGGCTATTAATGATTGTCATAATGAACAGAAAAATAATGTTTAACCCAAAATAGTAACCAAAATTCTGTTCAGACACGCCATTTAATTTAATGTAAACAAATGGCCCGACACTCAGGAAAGAGAACATACCGGCAAAGGAAAAACCACTGGCTAAGATATAACACAATACCTGACGTTGCCGGAACAGCATAATAAACTGCATCAGCGTATTTTTTAAATTAAAGGGCTGCCTTTTTTCCTGCGGCAATGTTTCCTTAATGAAGAAAGTGACCAAAACCGCAGCGACTATCGCTGCAATAGCGATTGACCAGAAAATGGCATGCCAGTTGAACCATATCAGCATCATCCCACCTAACATGGGAGCTAATAAGGGTGCAATAACCATCACTAATGTGACAAAAGACATGCTGCGGGAAAATTCATCTTTTGTGAACATATCACGCATCAGGGCATTGATTACAACACCGGCAGCGGCCGCAGAAAAACCATGCAGGAAACGCATGGAAATAAAAGTGTGAATATCTTGAGCTAAAGCACACGCGGCAGAAGATATGGCAAAAACAATAACTCCCCCTAAAATGACAGGCTTACGTCCCAAACTATCCGCCATTGGCCCATAAAACATCTGACCGATGGCAAAACCCAGAATATAGCTATTCTGCGTCATCTGAACCAAACCATCACTGACACCAAAATTTTCAGCAATCGTTGGCATACTTGGCAAATACATATCAATTGCCAATGGCATTAGCATAGAAAGCAAACCAAGGATCATGACTAATCCCAAATAGGATACTCGCTGTTGTTGCACGCAGTTACTCCTGAATCAGTTGAAGGATAAGAAATTAAAGTGTTGGCATTTGTATGCTACTAATCTCGCTATCAGTTAGCGCCCGGTATTCTCCCGGCGCTAATTCAGGATCGAGATAAATTTCACCGATTCTTTCCCGATGAAGACCAACAACATGGTTCCCTACTGCTGCAAACATTCGTTTTACTTGGTGGTAACGCCCTTCACTGATGGTCAGGCGTACAATCTGGGGTTCGATAATTTCTAACTTTGCCGGTTTTGTCAGTGTCTTCTCGCCATTCAACTGGACTCCTGCCAAAAATTTTTGCTCAGTACCCTCCGATATCGGATGTTCTAATGTAACAAGATAAGTTTTTTCGCAATGATGTTTAGGTGACGTGATACGATGTGACCACTGCCCATCATCCGTCAGCAAAACCAACCCGGTAGTATCAATATCCAAACGCCCGGCCGAATGTAATTTATGGGCAACAGGTTCATCAATAAAATATAAAATCGTCGGATTTGACGGATCATCTGTCGAACACACATATCCCTGTGGCTTGTTCAGCATAAAATAGCGAGGGCCATTTAATTGTTGCAATATCGTTCCGTCATAAGCAACTTGTTGGTCGGGTTTCAATTTATAGGTGCCTGTTTTGATGATTTCACCATCGACAGTAACCAGCCCTGCTCGTAACTCACGCCCCACATTATTACGGCTAATGCCTAACTGTTGAGATAAAAACTTATCCAATCGCATGAATAGATGTCCCTGATAAAAATAAATACATATAAATATGCCTTTGATATTGCAAACAATTTCAAGGCTACTACTGTGATACTAGGTTAAACAGATAATTGCCAAAATGATCATCACTAAAATAACTATAACAATAATAAATCACTCGTTATAGCCCGTCTAATTCTAGAAAAAGAAAGAATGACAAACATTTTCTCAGCAGCAAGGCTAAATAAAAAATGTTATCCTCTACACCAATTCTCCTTTACCTGATATCTGTGACAGTAACATAAAATGGCTTTTACTTTACGCCCTTATCAGCAAGAAGCGGTAGATACTACCATTCACTATTTTCGCCAACACAAAGAGCCGGCAGTAATTGTCTTACCAACAGGTGCAGGTAAAAGCCTCGTTATCGCTGAATTGGCAAAGTTAGCTCATGGCCGTGTTTTAGTATTGGCACATGTTAAGGAACTCGTTGCACAGAACCATAGCAAATATTGTGCTTATGGGTTAAATGCGGATATTTTTTCTGCCGGATTAAATCAAAAACAAAGTGAAGGAAAAGTCGTTTTTGGCAGCATCCAGTCCATTGCCCGTAATCTGTCGCGTTTTGATCACCATTTTTCACTGCTAATTATTGATGAATGCCATCGCATCAGTGATGATGAAAATAGCCAATACCAGCAAATTATCCAACAACTCCAGAAAAACAATTCTCAAATACGTATTCTGGGACTAACCGCAACGCCCTATCGTCTGGGTTATGGCTGGATATACCAATACCATTATCATGGTATGATACGCGGTGATGAACGCTGTTTTTTTCGCGATTGTATTTATGAACTTCCGTTGCGTTATATGATTAAACACCACTTTCTGGTTTCTCCGGAAAGACTGGACATGCCAATAGTTCAATATGATTTCAGTCAGGTTCGTACCAGCCAGCAAGGAATATTCAACGAATCTGAGCTAAACCGGGAGATAAAACGCCAAAAGCGCATTACACCCCATATCATTAAACAGATTATCGACTATGCCCAAGGCCGAAAAGGTGTGATGATTTTCGCCGCTACGGTCGAACACGCCAAAGAAATTTTCCAGCTATTGCCTACTGGGCAAGCTGCATTAGTCAGCGCAGATACCCCCACATCTGAACGGGATCTCTTGATCAACGCATTCAAGGAACAACGACTTCGCTATATGGTCAACGTCGCCGTACTGACAACAGGATTCGATGCGCCGCATGTAGATTTAATTGCCATATTACGCCCCACGGAATCCGTTAGTCTTTATCAGCAAATTGTTGGGCGTGGACTGCGTTTATTTCCTGATAAAAAAGATTGCCTGATCCTGGATTATGCGGGGAACCCTCACGATCTCTACACACCCGAAGTCGGTCACAGCAAACCTAATTCACAAAGCCAGCCGGTGCAGGTATTTTGTCCCATCTGCCAATTTGCTAATACGTTTTGGGGAACATGTACAGCAGATGGAGAACTCATTGAGCATTTTGGAAGGCGTTGCCAGGGTTGGGAAGAGGATGAAAATGGAAAACGGCAACAATGTGATTTCCGTTTTCGTTTCAAATCCTGCCCCCACTGTGGGGCAGAAAATGATATCGCGGCCCGACGCTGTAACCGCTGTGAAGAAGTATTAGTCGATCCTGATGATATGCTGAAAGCAGCCTTAAAACTTAAAGATGCGCTGGTACTGCGTTGTGGTGGGATGCAATTAATTCCGGGTCATGACAACAAAGGAGAGTGGTTAAAGATCACCTATTATGATGAAGATGGTGCGGATGTTTCAGAACTGTTCCGCTTATCCACTCCTGCGCAGAAGAAAGTGTTTGAATTCCAGTTCATTCGTCAACATCAACGTGCGCCGGGAACCACTTTCCGATGGAAAACAGCAGCAGACATTGCTCACCAACACCCTTTATTACGCCATCCTGATTTTGTTGTTGCACGCAAAAAGGGGCAATTCTGGCAAATCCGGGAAAAAATTTTTGACTATCAGGGACGGTTTAGACGGGCAGATGATCTGTATTAGGCTTGCCAAATAACCTGCATGCTAACCAGCCAGATAGTGCATTTCTATTTGCTGTCATAACGGTTTTTCGTTAGAATGCCGCCCGCTTAGCGTAATACATAATGTTAAGCCAAGTATCGAACCTGCTGCTGGGTCGCCTGTAGCAGGATTTATTTTCTTCTTTTACAGAGAAAAAATAATGTTAACTATTAATGCAGAAGTACGTAAAGAGCAGGGCAAGGGTGCGAGCCGCCGCCTGCGTAGAGCTAACAAGTTTCCAGCAATCATCTACGGTGGTAACCAAGAGCCAGTTTCTATCGAACTGGATCACGATGCAGTTATCAACCACGAAAGCAAACCAGAATTCTACGAAGTTATGACTCTGGTTGTTGATGGTAAAGAAACTAAAGTTAAAGTGCAGGCAGTACAGCGTCATCCGTTTAAACCTAAACTGACGCACATCGATTTCCTGCGTGCTTAATTAGCCACAGTCGAGCTTTTATCGGGACGCCGAGTAGATAACGCCGCAATTGCGGCGTTATTTATTTCTACGGCTTAATCTTTGACTACTACGAAAATTAGCGATTACCACGACGTTGCAATTGGTCACGTAAATTTGGCGGTGTACCTTTAATCGTCAGGGTATCCGTCGCTGGGTCCCAAAAAATCCGCTCTCCGATTAACATGGCATCAAAATTGATGGTTAACCCTCCGCCACTGCCCGCGAATTTTGTCAACTGACGCAACGTCCCGCGATCGGCAGGGAAACTATCTTCCAGTTCATACCCTTGTTCCTGAGAAAACTGCTGAAAATTTTGCTCACCCAATGGTGGTAATTCCTGGGATAATTCTTCAAGCTTAATTTCCTCACCGGCCTGTAACTGTTCATTACAGTAACCATAGACTTGCTGACGATAAGCCTGGCGTTCATTTTTATCCAATTGCGCCGATTCGCAATAATCGTCCACTGCCTGTAATAATCCTTTATTCTGTACTTTCGCATTCATACCTTCACTGGCAGCGAGGAAATCCATAAAGAAGTCAGAAACTTTGCGCCCGACCCGCCCTTTCAGGAAAGTCAGATAACGGCTGGATTCAGGATTCGTTTCCCATTCAGTCAGATCAATTCTTGCTACGATATCGGCATGAGGAATATCAAGGTACTGCGTTGTGTTCACATCCAGTTCCTCATTGACGGACATGCTGTTACAACTATTCAGAACTGCAATCAGCAAATATTCCACGGCAAGATATCGATATTGGCAAAACAGAACCGTTCCCCCCTCCGCAAAAGGATACTTTGCCAGCTCATCTTTCAGGCGAACCGTTGCCGCCCGACTAAAACCGAGAAAATCGTCATCACCTTTACGCAGATGACGGAGAGATTCCGCCAATTCACTCTCTTCATTGAATAAACCATAGGCTTTACTTTTTGCACTATATACACGATGCAATTCAGCCATCATCTCTTCAACCACTTGATTAGTATCTAGCAGAGAATCACGCAAAATGACTTCCAACGTTTGTTCATCACGTTTAATCAACCGATGTAACGCGATCTGGGTAATGTCCAGACTCATTATTTATACTCCTTTTGCAGCTTTGGCCACCTATGGAACCTTGCGATTAGCGGCGTATTCAAACACCGTTGCCTCTTTGCTGCAACCAAAAACCCCAATGATTAAAAAGCGTTCAAAATGTAATTACTAATGTTCAATATATCGAAGGCTAAAACGATGCAGCAGATTAGAAAATCACAACAATACCCACGGTAGGGAATTAATTTGTCATAAAAAAGCAGAAAATTACTCCTCTATACGGTAAGATATAGGGCTTTGTACATTCAGGATATTTGAGTTATGCCACAGTCGTCTCGCTATAGCGATGAAAAAGTTGAACATTTATTAACTGAATTAGTAAATGTTTTCGAGAAAAATCATGCGCCAACTGACCTTACTCTGATGGTATTGGGCAATATGGTAACGAATTTGATCAATACGAGCATTGCTCCTGCACAACGCAGACATATCGCAGACTCGTTTGCACGCGCATTACAATCTTCAATTAACGAAGATAAAGCGCATTAATTTCAATTAATACCTTAATGTAAAGAAAATATGGTGACTAGCCGTCAGCATTACCGCGAAAAAGTTTCTCAGATGATCAGTTGGGGACACTGGTTCGCCCTGTTCAACATCATGTTCAGTCTCGTGCTGGGCAGTCGCTATTTATTTGCATCTGACTGGCCGGGTTCACTGTTTGGGCGCATTTATGCGCTAGTCAGTTGGCTCGGTCATTTCAGCTTTATTATTTTTGCTATCTACTTACTCATTTTATTTCCGCTGACATTCATCGTTATATCCCAGAGGTTACTCAGGTTTCTTTCAGCCGCACTGGCAACGGCGGGCCTGACGCTACTGATATTCGATTCTTCTGTCTATGTTCGCTTTCACCTGCACTTAACTCCGTTAGTCTGGGACTTAGTCACTAACCCGGAACAAGGGGAATTAACAAGGGAATGGCAGCTGATGTTCATCTGTATCCCCATCATTTTCTTGATACAGATGCTCTTCGGTACATGGAGTTGGCAAAAGTTACGCAGCCTCAATCGCCAACGATTCGGTAAACCACTGGCAGCAGTATTTATCACCGCTTTTGTCGCTTCCCACCTCATGTATATCTGGGCAGATGCCAATTTTTACCGTCCCATTACCATGCAGCGCTCAAACCTGCCGCTTTCTTATCCAATGACAGCGCGTAAATTCCTTGAAAAACATGGTCTACTGGATCACCAAGAATATCAACGGCGTATTAATCTGCAGGGAAACCCTGCTGCCTTGAGCATCAACTACCCACTGAATAACTTATCCTATCAGGATACTGGGCGAGGCTATAACCTACTGCTACTCGTGGTGGATGGGCTGGATAATCCAGATATCATCAATGACATGCCGGCTCTGGAACAATTTGCAAAAAACAACATCCAGTTTACTCAACATTTCAGCACGGGTATTCAGGACGACACTGCATTGTTTGGTTTATTCTATGGTATATCATCGGGTTATCTAGACGGTGTCCTTAATGCAAGAAAACCATCTGCACTTGTTGATGCACTGACGCATCAAGGGTATCAATTTGGCCTGTTCTCTTCCGATGGATTCCAAACCCCGCTTTATCGTCAGGCGATTTTGACTGATTACTCACTACCAAACACAGGTAAGCAAGACGATAACTTAACCGTGACACAATGGCGTCAATGGCTGAATCTACGCAACGGTTCTGCACCATGGTTCTCATTTCTGGATATTAACGGGGTTACTCATACATCGGGTAAATTCGACAAGAAAGCGCTGGATACTGAAATTAACAACATTTTAGACTCTTTAAAAAATAAAGGCGTTCTAGATAAAACCATCGTTGTGATTACAGCCAAGCAGAGTGAAGAGACAATAAATCGCTCTCCACAATGGATTACTGATAACAAATTCAACCGCAAACAGATTCACGTTCCTCTGATAATTCACTGGCCGGGTACACCTGCACAAGTTATCAACAAGCTGACCAGTCATCAGGATGTCATGACAACATTAATGCAACGTCTACTGCACGTTAGCAACTCTCCAGAAGATTATTCACAAGGTGAAGATCTTTTTAACGCCCAGAGAGAAAACCCATGGCTTATTACTGGTGATAATGGTTCATTGATAATTACGACAGCTAAAAATACGGTCTATCTTTCCAGAGATGGGGAATATTACCTGTATGACTTAGACGGTAATGAGATTGAGGGTTCCAAACCAAATCTTGCCCAACTATTACAGATACTAACTGAAGTGAAACGTTTTTTAGCAAACTAATCGTTTAAAAATCAATCACTCACTAAATTAAGGGCTTGCTTTGAAAATAAAAAACGGTACTATAGGAACAGTCATCGGCATGTAGCGCAGTCTGGTAGCGCACCGTCATGGGGTGTCGGGGGTCGTAGGTTCAAATCCTATCATGCCGACCAAATTTCCCCAAGAAAACCAACCTGTTAAGGTTGGTTTTTTTATGGGTGGAATTTGATCGGGGTTAAATGGGGGTAAAACCCTCCTCAAAAACAACTACGTTTCTGAGCTGTAAATAATCATATTTTGATTATTTTCTTATTCAGAAGAATTTCATCCACTCACCTTTTCATCCTCTGAATTTCATGACTAAGATGAAAGTTCATTAGTTAAATCTTTCTTTACATTTTTCCCCAAATTCCACACAGAATCCTCCGGCATTTGAATACGGACGTCCAACCAGCATCCTTCTGGAATATCACAAGGCCTCCCATCAACATAATAAACCTTCTCACCGTTTACGATGGCTTTGATTCGCTTATTCTGAAAGAGCTTAGACAAATGGATATGCTGACTGTAGAAAGTTTCAATCGTGATATTGTAGTAAAGCTGGCCTCCAAACTATTTGTTGGAGAACCAGCTTACTAAAAAAATAAGATTATGATTCAGATGATAATGCAGATACAGAAGCTGAATAAAGGTAAGCAGACCATTCGCTATATTGGCAAACAAACACAGAAACAGCTTTTGATGATAATGGATTTGCTAATTTCCTAACTTTTTCTCTGATCTCTGAAGCGGAGTTTAACGAATTTCCAACATAAGTCCCTGTAGGTAGAGCCATTACTTCACCATTGGCATAAGTAATTGTTCTCCTAAAATCAATTAACCCCATTAGTTCATGAAGTGAATTGTGTTCCCTTGAACCCGCACCAAAAAGTTCTACACGAACCAGATAAGTAGCCATATACAGTCCTCTCTTTTATTTAAGAAATAACCAAAACATCTAATTTTTTGATTACAGAAAGTTATAGCCACATTCCGCCCTTTCCGAGGGTGTTGTGGTTAATGGTGAATTTAGCAGGCACTAATGCGATCACGCCATATCAATAAATCACAGTGATTTGAGAAAATAGCCACACTAACTAAAATGGTGCTAATGAAGTCGAAGTTTAGTGGTCACTTTGATAATATACTTCCCACCCTTGGAATATTTACCTCACCAACTGAGAAAAGAATAATCAACCCATGAAGGTTTTCTATGATAAAAGAATAATACTCTTCTATTAATCATTCCCCTAATACTATATCCAATCTAACGATATATCAGGAATGACGATAACGCTAATAATGACTTTTCATGATAGTTTTCCATCCAACGGATTGCATAATCCAGTATTTCTTTAGCAGGAACAAGTAGTGTATTAGCAGATCCAATAACACCTTCAATCGACTCTGAATGGGAATGACAAAACTGCTCAACAATGTCTTTTCTTTAAAAATAGCAAATTATCTCTAAAAAATCACATAGCCTTTTCCCAATGTATACGCATTCAATGTTGTCAGCGTGACTTTACCTTGTTTTTAACGATATTATTGGTGATCATGATTAATTTTCTACGCTCTGCGAGTAAGTATTGAACACACAATTAGCCCAGTAAAATATATTTGTTAAACACAACACTAAAAGAAGTTATTTAAAGTAATACCAATTTATTTACTTAGTTCATTACGGCATTTCAATTAATATGTGAATCCAAGACATTTAACTTTATCCGGCTCTGAACAACAAAAGCACTTCTCTAAAAGTTAAAACTTCCTTAAGCTTATCGTCTAATCTATTCTTTAGAATTTATATCCATTTCCGGATGACTGTACCCCTAAGATATCATTACTACCTCTTGTTTAAGGTTGGTTTATTGCATACTTTTCTATTTAGGTCTACTTTACTTACGTGTACTGAATACCCTACTTGTTTAGTACACCCTCATTTGCTTCTTATTTCGCTCTTTCCCTCCCTTAATACAGGGAGGGACTTTTCTTGATCGGTGCTTCATCCAAATTAAACTTTAGCCTATCGGCATAACCCATCAGCTCAACAACCATCATTTTCTCAAGAATATATTTCTATCACACCCTTATCATAAATTAAGAATTTATAATTGACTAATTTTGTTATAAATATCTTTATGCCTTTCCATAAGAAGTAAAGTAAATTTCATACATACCAATTAATATTATAACAATAATTAAAGTTACTTATTTTACAGTCAAGTACGGAAAAAATAGGAACTCCATCATGAACATTAAAAAGTCATTACTTTTAGTGGGATTGGCCGTTGTTAGTGCTACCCCATTCTTTAGTATTGCCGAACCTTCCTCTCGTCATGGATATATCGATACACCACCAAGCAGAGCGCTTCTATGCTCTAAACGCGTTAACAAAGACTGTGGTCCCATCATGTATGAGCCACAATCTGTTGAAGGCGTCAAAGGCTTTCCACAAGGCGGCCCACCAGATGGACAAATTGCCAGTGGCGGTGTTGGTCAGTTCAATCAACTCAATGAACAAGGTGCTGATCGCTGGCATCATGTCAACCTCAATAAAGGTTCTAATGAGTTCATATGGGTATTAACAGCCCGGCATAGCTCCACTTCATGGCAATATTTCATTACTAAACCTGATTGGGACCCAAATAAGCCACTAACTCGCGCACAGTTTGATTTAAAACCCTTCTGTGAACGCTTTGATGGTGGGAAAAGACCTGCCGAAAAAGTCAAGGTAACCTGTAATGTCCCACGCTCAGGATATCATGTTATTCTCGGTATATGGACAATTGACGACACCAATAATGCTTTCTATCAAGTTATTGATGCTAATATTAAATAATATTTTTAAATTAAATAGTGCTGGGAAATCACCAGCACTTTTATCTAAAAAAATAAAATATTTTCATGTAATATTTATTTTCCAACTCAACCCTACTCTTTTAAAAAAATATGAAAAAATCAACTATTCTTAGAGTTGCCAGACCAACAGATAACCTTGTTGAAATTGCGGATATGTATTGTCAAGGTTTAAATTTCACCATATTGGGTGAATTCAAAGATCATGATGGTTTTGACGGTATTATGTTAGGGCATCCCAATCATTCTTGGCATCTGGAGTTCACGCATCATCAAAACACATATGTCGGAAAAGCACCAACGAAAGATAATTTATTAGCATTTTATATTGAAGATGAACTTGAATGGCAAACACAAATAAGATCAATGCAAGAAGCCGGTTTTATTCTCGTGCCTTCTTATAATCCTTATTGGGATAAGAATGGAAAGACATTTGAAGACATTGATGGCTATCGCGTCGTATTACAAAATAGTGCTTCAGAAGTTTAAGCATTTTCATAGTTAATTTAATGCTAAAAAATTATTTATTTTAGTATTAAGCGGTATATCTATACCCAATGGATTTCAAGTCGCATCGCGATGGGAAGGAAACGAATCCCAAGAAGCATAACTAACTATGCGACCGGGATGAGTGAGGAATCCAACAAAGATGCAACTTGGAAGATGACGGGTATATAGCATTTTAAGTTTAAATCTGCTTATGAGAGGAATGTTTGCTGTTCTGATTCCCTTCTACGGAGTAAATCCGGTATTTCTCTCCCATTAGCCCTATCCCATTTCAAAAACTCTCTGGCGGCACCTTGGTAATCACCTGCATTCAATTTTTTCAACAACGTTGAATAGGTGAAATTACCAATCCCCAGATTGAAAATAAACGAGCATAAAGCATCAAATTGCCCCTGTGTTAGAGATACTTTAACTAATCGATGGATAGCATCATAAATCGGGAGAAGATCTTGATGCAAAAATGCTTCTGCTTGTTGCGCGGTAATCACTTGCCCAGGTTTGACTCCCTTTGTATGACCATATCCAATTGTCCACGGTTCAGCTCCAGTGGCGGGATCAGGATATGCTTTCAATTTCAATCCCTCATAACTTTTAAGTTTATTAATACCATTTTCACTAATTTCCATTCATTTTCTCCGCTACCAAGTCAAGCACTGAACACCAAGTTAATATCAGTATAAAAAACAATCTAAATATAAAGTATAGACGAAGAAAAAATCAGTGAAGGCGCTATAGTAACCAAATTATAGAATTCCCACAAAGCGCCGACAACAAAAATATACATAAATTTCAAAAATATAGCTTGGTCTTCAAATTTTTTTTAAATTTTAAAAAAATAATTTAATAAATATCTTGACTCTTTTTGTTTTGAGCATAAAATCCTCCCCAGAATTTAGATTTTCGTGAAGTAAATCACAATTTATAACCCTCAAAGGACATCATCATGAAATCTGTAAAATCTTTCCTCTCGAACGTACACTGCGTTGTTATTCGCTTATCAGCAACTCGCTTTATGTAAGCATTTACCTTATATAACGTGCTGTACAGACAGAGATAAGCCAGTTATTCATAAAACTGGCTTTTTTATCGCCTGTTCGGATCTAATGTAAATATTTTCTACTCCATATCGCTATCCATTCTCTTTTAATTGAACTATTATTCCGAAAAGTTTGTCTTACAAAGACCATAATTATTATTTCGATAGCGATCAGCTTTCAGAATTCACTTTAATACTGAGATAATTTTATGAATTTAATGGATTTTCGTAGTTTGAAGTTAAAATCAGAGTTGGGAATACTTGAGATTTTCTTACACCTTATAATCTGGTTTCTGATTATATTACTTACCGTAGGATTAGGTGCTTTTGTATTTCCTTACTATATGACTCGTTTTATCATTAGCAAAACGCATGTTATTGACCGAGATAGCGGGAAAATTATCGGTAAGTTAGATTGTGATATCAACTTAGCTCAAATACTGGGCTACGTCATCATTTGGGCTATTCTCTCTTTTATTACATTTGGGCTTTTATATTTTGTATACCTTTACAAAATCATCATGCATTGCATTAATCATACACGAGTAGTTTCTGAATAAATCGTGATTGGATACATAACAAAAAGCCTGAACACTTTATTTTATAAGGTTCAGGCGAAATGATCATTCATAAAATGATCGCCAATAAATAAATTAGTTTAAAAAATAATCGATATATAAAGAGACATAACGAATATGAGTAGATAAAAGTTTAGAAACGATAACCGACACCCAATACCCAAGTTCCCAGTTTGGCTTCTTTTAAATTTGCATATGAATATGAAGCGTCAATAGCCCAAGCTGGAGTAGGGTTAAATTGTAAGCCAACGCCGTAAGATAATGCTGTTTTTTTCTGAATACCTTTACCTCCTGATGCAGAAAAACCAGCTTCACTGCGAATCCCGCCGATCATACCATATGCACTTATATAATCGTTAAAACGATAGGTTGGTCCAGCCATCAGAGATGTATTTTTCCACCTGAATTTTGATGATGAACCAAAATAATCATACTCATGTACATATTGGGTATAAGTTAATGAACCGATAACGCCAAGTTTTTCATTAAACTCATAACGATATTTTAGATTTAAACCATATTGGTTTGTACTTAATTTCTTATCATTATGGTAGATTCCCTTAACTTTATCCAATGATGCGTTACTCTGAGCATACCCTAAAGAAATAGTACTTTTACCATTATTGCTTGCATAGGCATTAAAAGTAAGTATAGATAATCCCACAGCGATAGAAGCTGTTAATAGTGTTGTTTTCATAAATAAAAATTCTCTGTCATTTACGTTTGAAGTATTCGCTTTACTAAGAAAAGCTTTCGGAATATACAGCTCTTATATCAGGAATTCAACTATAAGCGGAAGAACATCAGTTTATTTCCAAAAATTACACCAACGAAATCACAACAATGATAAATTTTATTTAAATTCAAATCATTACATAGAAAAACACCTATTTTTATAGTCAAAAAATCACCTATGTATTCATATAAATAAAAGCACACAATTTATAAAAACATTTATTTATCAAACAATTAAGACAAAACAATTCATTTATAACATTAGGATATTTCCTAACATTAAAATAACCCAATGTGTAATTAGTTGACATTTTGTCTTTTAATAATTATTTACTATAAATAGAAGAAATGTATCATCAAAATAAATAAATCAATTGACTATCCATTTTTTCAGTTTTCAATCAGGAAAATTTTATTGGTGAGTCATCATTGAATAGGTTCTCAAGGTATCTGAACGAATAATCTGGCAACTACATCACAAGATTTTATTCTCATATGATAATTTATTATTTCTATACAATAATCTTCAAGTTGCAACCTATAAGGCCGCTACTTGAAAGAAAAAGAGTGTATTCAGCTAACCCTCAGTTCCTTATAAGAAATCATCACATGCTCTCTGAATGCAGGTCTTTCTGTTAACTTAGCATAATAATCAATCAGTGCCGGATGATATGGACGATTAATTTCTATATCGAAATAACGATAAAGTATATGGCCAAACTGTATATCAGCGAGAGTAAAATGATTACCAGCAATAAAATAATTTTGCTGTAGTTGTTTTTCGGCAATGTTCAACATATTACCCAACTTATGAATGGCCTTAGTTATTTCATCCTGACTTTGCTGTTGAGGTGCAGTACGGACTACTCTCCAGAATATGGGAGCAGTAAAATTCAGCGCAATATTTATTTTCGACCATTCAGCCCATTTATCTATATCAGTGCGAGCTTCAAGGTCTTCTGGCCAAAAAGGCGCTTCCGCATATCGATGACTAAGGTAGCGTAAAATAGCGCCTGTTTCCCAAATTGGTGAACCTTCTCCATCCCTGATAACAGGTACA
Source organism: Xenorhabdus entomophaga (assembly GCF_037996725.1). Classification (NCBI taxonomy): domain Bacteria; kingdom Pseudomonadati; phylum Pseudomonadota; class Gammaproteobacteria; order Enterobacterales; family Morganellaceae; genus Xenorhabdus; species Xenorhabdus entomophaga. The sequence continues at coordinate 32,348 of NZ_JBBMXH010000023.1, read as the reverse complement.
GTTCCATTCGGGTTCATGGACAAAAATTCAGGTGTATCGTTGCCACCGTATTTATGTCCAATATCATAGCGAGTAAAAGAAAGTTCTAATTCACCAATGCACCACATCAACGCCTGAACATTAGATGAAGTTTTTCGTCCCCAAACCGTTATCATGGAGTCATCCCCCTTTAATAGGCACTTTATCTTTCAAGCTGCGACTTTTTTAACAATGCCGCAACTCAAAACTTATTTGATATACTTCATGGAAAATCGTTATTTATTATCCGAAATACTTTTCGACTAAAGCATATAAAATGGCAATAGTTTCTATATCAGGAACACCATCATAAGATGATGGACGAAAGTGCATTTGGAATGCCATGATTAAAGACCGAAAGTTATCATCTTCTTCTGCACCTGAAATATCATAACCATAACACTTAAGGTGTTCTAAAATCGCGGCAGCATCAGGCAGGCAATAAGAAAATTGCCCGATATATTTTTGTTTAGTCTCTTCGTCATACCATGCCCCAACACCTACATCATATAACTCTTTCCATGGAAAAGCCGGACCCGGGTCTGTTTTTCTCTGCCAGGCAATATCTGAGTGCCCTACTACATGGGTTGGATGAATATCTGGATAACGTTGGACTATATTAATGGCCAGTACCTTAACCGCATCAATTTGATTGGGATGATAAGGGGGAAAAGTTAGAATACCATTTTCATCACTAGCCTCATTCACAATCTCAATACCAATGGAAGTATCATTTAGGCTTTCTCTTCCTGCCCAAGAACTCACTCCAGCATGCCAAGCTCTTTCAAGTTCATCCACAAGATTGAAAATATGAATTTCTCTAAATCCAGCAACCTGATAAGTCGAATCATCTGGATTCGGCACTAAGTAATGAGCACTGGCGAGATCCCCTGTCAATGCCTGAATGGATCTTTCGAAATTCAGAGCGGTGTAGTGCATAACTAAAAAGCGGGAACGTCGGTTAAAGCTTTTGGTTGAACGATATGAAACATAATCAATTTTATACATTATTGTTACTCCGTTGGTTTTGCGATGTAACGCAGTGAATATCAAATCGCTGTAAAAAACGCATTCCATAACAGGCATGTTTGAGCACAATGTAAACGCACTTGGCCTCTTACTTTAAAAGCCTTCTATAATTCAACAAAAATGACACCTGCCAGACAAGTATCTGTTTCAAATACGGCTGCCATTTATTTTTATTATTCTAAATATGAACCAATGCCAATAAGAATGTTTTTCGAAAAAAATGCCTGCCAAGCGTACTGTAATGAAATATGCCTGTCTAGTTTAGGAATGGTTTGATTAGAGATAGATATACAGAGGAATTTAACTACAAACAAATTTCATAAAGTGATTATTATTTCATATCATGTTAAATAGATATAAGTTCACTAAATTATCATGATTACTTAATCAAATATGGCATGTTCAAAAATGATACCCAACCTCAATATTAAGTCCATTGACATGATAACTTTCATTTTCAGGTTGAATTTGTGTCTCTTTATAGCTGATATAGAAATTGATATTTTCTAATGGGTTAATTAACACTCCTGTTCCCCAAGCTAAAGTCATATTTTTATCAGAATAAGTATATGTATCAAAGTAAGTGCCTCTTTTCCCCTCATTACCCCATTTCAAACGAGCAATACCCACGATCCCATACAGACTGAAATAATGGTTAATTCGATAAGCCGGGCCTGCCAGTAAAGGCTGGGCAGGCTCCCAGTTTTTGTCACCTTTTAGCCAAGAAAATGATCCTACAACTCCCCAATCAGGACTCATTTGATAATAGTGATTGAAATTCATTCTACGGGGTATTACTTCACCCGCTTTATCGAAATGACCAGAAGCATATCCCACCGATGTTGTTTGTCCTTCAACAGCATAAGTTTGTGTTGCCGGAAAAGTAAGAAGAACAAACATAGCAATAAGGATTCTGTTCATTCGTTACTACCTCTATGGTGGAGATAAGCCATTTAAATATAGCCCACATATTTTCATCTGATAAAAATCAGATCAGAAACAATGGTAAAACCTGGGTTGATTTATGGTGACATAAAAACGTTAAAAGGAGGGAAAAGTACAATTATTTTTTGAAATATCATCAGAAAGGCAAGAAAAAATCGATAACGTGAACACACCATCGTGATAATCGATATGTTCACAATCAAGAACAATCTGAAGCGTTTTTATCGTAGTAAAATTGATAAATTTGCCTATTTCCACAAATGTTCGAATTGCGAAGCGGGAAATTACGGTTCAATTTCAATATCTGTCAGTGGATGACAGCTACACGGCAAAATTTCCCCTTCATTAACAAATGCCAATGGTTTACAAGGGTATCCCACCTTCCCTTTCACCAGACGAACACGGCAAGAACCGCAGTACCCTTGGCGGCATTGGTATTCAAGTTGCACTTTGCCGTGTTCTAGTGCTTCCAGCAAATTACCGTGGAAACCTGAAGAATAATGGACGGATAAACCCTGCCTTGACGGCAGGGTAATTTTATAATCAGCCATATCAGAGTTCGAAACCGCTGAGATCCTCAGTATTGACTTCCGAATCAATCTGACCAACCAAATAAGAACTGACTTCGACTTCCTGTGGAGCCACTTGAACGTTATCAGAAACCAGCCACGCATTGATCCATGGAATCGGATTGGAGCGAGTTTCAAACGGTAATTTCAAGCCAACTGCCTGCATGCGAATATTGGTAATGTATTCAACATACTGGCACAGAATATCTTTATTTAAGCCAATCATGGAGCCGTCTTTAAACAGGTAGTCGGCCCACTCTTTTTCCTGTTCTGCTGCCTCTACGAACAGATCGTAACATTGCTGTTCACACTCTTTGGCAATTTCTGCCATTTCAGGATCATCCTGACCAGAACGCAGCAAGTTCAACATGTGCTGGGTTCCCGTCAGATGCAGAGCTTCATCACGGGCAATCAGTTTGATTATCTTAGCGTTACCTTCCATCAACTCACGTTCAGCAAAGGCAAATGAACACGCAAAGCTGACATAGAAGCGAATAGCTTCCAGGGCGTTAACGCTCATCAGGCACAAGTAAAGCTGCTTTTTCAATGCACGCAGGTTAACGTCCACTGTTTTACCAGCAACATCGTGTACCCCTTCACCCAACAGATGATAATAGTTTGTCATTTCGATCAGATCGTCGTAATACGCAGAAATATCTTTGGCGCGTTTTAAAATCTGTTCGTTTTCCACAATATCGTCAAACACGATAGAAGGATCATTCACAATGTTACGGATAATATGCGTGTAAGAACGCGAGTGAATCGTCTCCGAAAACGACCACGTTTCAATCCATGTTTCCAATTCTGGAATGGAAATCAGCGGCAGTAAAGCCACATTCGGGCTACGGCCCTGAATGGAATCCAGCAGCGTCTGATATTTCAAATTGCTGATGAAAATGTGTTTCTCATGATCCGGCAGCGCATTATAGTCGATGCGATCACGGGAAACGTCCACTTCTTCCGGACGCCAGAAGAAGGAGAGTTGTTTTTCAATCAGCTTTTCAAAAATAGGATATTTCTGCTGATCAAAACGCGCCACGTTAACAGACTGGCCGAAAAACATCGGCTCCTGTAATTGATCATTTTTTACTTGCGAAAAAGTGGTATAGGACATAGCTTCCTCAAATTAAATCTTACACGCGCCGCCTTCACAGTCGGAATCAGCAGATTCAACGACTTCTTCCAAATCACCCTGAACATCTTCCGCACCGTCACGGGTGTTGTGGTAATACAGTGTTTTCACACCATATTTGTAAGCGAGCAGTAAATCTTTCAGCAATTGGTTCATCGGAACTTTGCCATTAGGGAAACGTGCCGGGTCATAGTTGGTATTGGCAGAAATCGACTGATCGATGAATTTCTGCATGATCCCGACTAACTGTAAGTAACCATCGTTGCTCGGCATCTGCCACAGCAGCTCATAAGCACCTTTCAGAAGATCATAATCCGGTACAACTTGACGTAAAATACCGTCTTTCGATGCCTTGACACTGATATAACCACGTGGTGGCTCAATACCATTGGTCGCATTAGAGATTTGCGAAGAAGTCTCTGATGGCATCAATGCAGATAATGTCGAGTTACGCAGGCCATGCTGTTGGATATCACGGCGCAGAGCTTCCCAATCCATGTGCAGAGGCTCGTTGGTCAATGTATCCAGTGTCTTCTTATAAGTATCAATCGGCAGGATACCTTGTGAATAAGTGGTTTCACTAAACCACGGACAGGCACCCTTCTCTTTCGCCAATATATTTGAGGCTTTCAGCAGGTAATACTGAATGGCTTCAAATGTTTTATGAGTTAAATTATTTGCACTGCCATCGGAATAATGCACACCGTTTTTCGCCAGATAATAAGCGAAGTTAATCACACCGATACCCAGAGTACGACGCCCCATTGAGCCTTGTTTCGCGGCAATGATCGGGTAGTCTTGATAATCCAACAGAGAATCCAGGGCACGGACGGCTAATTCCGCCAGTTCTTCCAATTCAGTCAGATTTTCGATAACGCCAAGATTGAAAGCAGACAGTGTACACAGTGCAATTTCGCCATTTTCATCGTTAATGTTGTTCAATGGCTTGGTTGGCAGTGCAATTTCCAAACACAGGTTTGACTGACGCACAGGTGCAACAGCCGGATCAAACGGGCTATGTGTATTGCAGTGGTCAACGTTCTGGATGTAAATACGGCCAGTTGAAGCTCGCTCCTGCATCATCAGTGAGAACAATTCAACGGCTTTAATGCGCTCTTTGCGGATGTTGCTGTCATTTTCATACTGCGTATACAGACGTTCAAATTCATCCTGATCGGCAAAGAAGGCATCATATAATCCAGGAACATCAGACGGGCTGAACAGAGAAATTTCTTCCCCTTTGATCAGGCGCTCATACATCAGTTTGTTAACTTGTACACCGTAATCCATGTGACGAACGCGGTTGCCTTCAACACCACGGTTATTTTTCAGTACCAGCAGGCTTTCTACTTCCAAATGCCACAACGGATAGAACAATGTTGCTGCACCACCACGAACGCCACCCTGAGAACAGGATTTCACCGCAGTCTGGAAGTGTTTATAGAAGGGGATACAGCCCGTGTGGAAAGCTTCACCACCACGGATTGGGCTACCCAATGCACGGATACGGCCCGCGTTTACGCCAATGCCGGCACGTTGGGAAACATATTTAACAATCGCACTGGATGTCGCATTGATGGAATCCAGACTGTCACCACACTCAATCAGCACACAAGAGCTGAACTGGCGAGTTGGTGTGCGTACCCCCGCCATAATTGGCGTTGGCAGTGAAATTTTAAAGGTGGAAACCGCATCATAGAAACGACGGATATAATCCAAGCGCGTTTCTTTTGGATAAGAGGAAAACAGGCACGCAGCAACCAGCATATAAAGAAACTGGGCACTTTCGTAAATTTCACCGGTGACACGGTTTTGTACCAAATACTTCCCTTCCAGCTGTTTGACCGCTGCATAGGAGAAATTCATATCACGCAAGTGGTTAATAAAACTGTCCATTTGCTCGAATTCTTCTTTGGAATAGTCTTCCAGCAAATGTTTGTCGTATTTACCCAAATCTACCATGCGTACAACATGGTCATGCAGTGTAGGGGGTTCAAACTGACCATAAGCCTTTTTACGCAGATTGAAGATCGCCAGACGCGCAGCCAGATACTGGTAATCAGGTGCATCGCCAGAGATCAAGTCAGCCGCAGCTTTGATCATGGTTTCGTGGATGTCGGATGTTTTGATACCATCGTAAAATTGAATCTGGGAACGCAGCTCTACTTGTGACACTGAGACATTTTTCAGACCTTCGGCAGCCCAGGTAACAACCCGGTGAATTTTATCAAGATCAATTCGTTCTTTATGTCCATCACGTTTGGTAACTAGCAGACTCTGGTTCATGGGGAAATACACCTTCTCTTTTTTCGTATCTCGCCTATATCGCTTTTCTTGGTCTGACCTATTGACAGCACGATACGCCCAGAATGACCAAGGGTCAGCTTGGGTGCGTTGTTACTTTTCCTTTGCTCTATCGCAACTGTATTGTTAGTGTCAGATGGTAAGAAACACAATATATAGGGGGTGATTAAAACGGTAATAACAAGATAATGTTAATTTCGCGTTTTATCAAGTGCACAAAATCGGGAAGTTTTGTGGATAACTTGAGGATTAATTTTGCCAAAAAGCCGATAACCTGCGTAGTTACTTGATGTTACTTTCATAAGGCTATCGGCGAAACAGGGAAAATAAAATCTTAAAAATAATATTTAGTTGCCGCTTTATTAATCCCTTCGTTACTTCAGTCAGACTGATTGAGTGTGCAGCATATAGTTCACGTCTACATTATGTCCAAGTCGAAATTTATCTGTTAACGGATTGTAATGTAAACCAATAATATGTTGATCTTTCAGAGGAGTCTTATCAGTCCAATTAATCAATTCAGAAGGACGAATGAATTTTTTCGCGTCATGTGTGCCTTTTGGCACCATGTTCAGAATATACTCAGCGCCAACAACCGCCACTAACCAAGCTTTCCGGTTACGGTTAATGGTTGAGAAGAAAACATGGCCGCCAGGTTTTACCAGTTTGGCACAGGCCCGAACCACAGATTCAGGATCAGGAACATGCTCAAGCATCTCCATACATGTCACGACATCATAAGCGTGCTGATGCTGTTCAGCGTGGTGTTCAACTGTTTCCTGAACATAAGAGACGGAAATGCCGGACTCCAGTGCATGCAGGCGGGCAACCTCAAGAGGCTCAAACCCCATATCCAACCCTGTCACTTCCGCACCTTCACGCGCCATACTTTCTGACAAAATGCCTCCGCCACACCCAACATCCAATACTTTTTTACCAAAAAGCCCATCAGCATGTTGCAGGATGTAGTTCAAACGCAGTGGATTGATACGGTGCAAGGGCTTGAATTCACCTTCAAGATCCCACCAACGGGAAGCAACGGCTTCAAATTTTTCGATTTCCTGTTGATCCACATTAGCATGGGCCGGAATATGTGAATCGGTGGTTTTTATGTTCATCAGCAATATCGCTCCTAGGAACTGCTTCACAGAAAACTGGTTCACAGAAAACTGATTCACAGAAAATGTAACAGTATTATGGGGATGTGTGACAGAAAGCTATTATACATGCCTTAATCTCGAAATACCCGCATCTGGTTTTTATAAAACTGTCAATTTGTGGTATAATTTAGGACTTTGAATTCGGAGTATGAGGGACAGTGGCTCCATGAGCGACATTGCCAGAGAAATCACACCGGTCAATATCGAAGAAGAGCTGAAAAGCTCGTATCTGGATTATGCGATGTCCGTTATTGTTGGACGTGCACTGCCAGATGTTCGGGATGGACTGAAGCCGGTACACCGCCGCGTACTTTTCGCGATGAATGTATTGGGAAATGATTGGAATAAACCCTATAAAAAATCTGCCCGCGTTGTTGGGGATGTTATTGGTAAATACCATCCACATGGTGACAGCGCTGTTTATGACACTATTGTTCGTCTGGCTCAACCCTTCTCCATGCGTTACATGCTGGTTGACGGTCAGGGGAACTTTGGATCAGTAGACGGCGATTCTGCGGCAGCGATGCGTTATACCGAAGTGCGCATGGCGAAAATTGCCCATGAATTGCTGGCGGACTTGGAAAAAGAAACTGTCGACTTTGTGCCTAACTATGATGGCACAGAACAAATCCCCGAGGTCATGCCAACCCGTATCCCTAACCTGTTGGTGAATGGCTCATCAGGGATTGCGGTAGGTATGGCAACCAACATTCCACCTCATAATTTATCTGAGGTGATTGATGGCTGTCTGGCTTATATTGATGATGAAAACATCAGTATTGAAGGCCTGATGGAATACATTCCCGGCCCTGATTTCCCGACAGCCGCCATTATCAACGGGCGTCGCGGCATTCAGGAAGCCTACCGTACAGGTCGCGGCAAAATTTATCTCCGTGCCCGTGCAGAAGTTGAAACTGATGAAAAAAATGGCCGCGAAACCATTATCGTCAATGAGATACCTTATCAGGTCAATAAAGCCCGACTGATCGAAAAAATAGCTGAACTGGTAAAAGAGAAGCGGATTGAGGGGATCAGTGCATTACGTGATGAATCCGATAAAGATGGAATGCGCATCGTTATCGAAGTAAAACGGGATGCCGTTGGTGAAGTTGTCCTGAATAACCTGTATTCACTGACTCAGTTGCAAGTTTCATTCGGTATCAACATGGTTGCCCTGCACCAAGGACAACCCAAGTTACTTAACCTGAAAGACATTCTTTCTGCGTTTGTTTGCCACCGCCGTGAAGTTGTCACGCGCCGGACTATCTTTGAACTGAGAAAAGCCCGCGAACGTGCGCATATTCTTGAAGCATTGGCTGTTGCACTGGCTAATATCGATCCTGTCATCGAATTGATCCGCCGCGCTTCCACGCCTTCGGAGGCAAAAGCCAGTCTGATTTCTCAGCCGTGGGAATTGGGTAATGTTGCTGCCATGCTGGCGCAGGCAGGTAACGATGCTGCTCGTCCTGAATGGCTGGAACCCGAGTATGGCATTCGTGATGGTAAATATTACCTGACCGAACAGCAAGCACAGTCCATTTTGGATCTGCGCCTGCAAAAACTGACCGGACTAGAGCATGAAAAACTGCTTGATGAATACCGTGACCTGCTGAAAGTCATCGCGGAGCTGCTGTTCATCCTGGAAAGCCCTGAACGTTTGATGGAAGTCATTCGTGAAGAACTGCTGGCCGTTAAAGAACAGTATAATGATGTCCGCCGGACTGAATTGACTGAAAACTCAGCAGATATCAATATTGAAGATCTGATCAATCAAGAAGATGTTGTGGTAACACTATCCCATCAGGGGTACGTTAAATACCAACCATTGTCCGACTACGAAGCTCAGCGTCGTGGTGGCAAAGGAAAATCAGCCGCGCGCACCAAAGAAGAAGACTTCATTGAGCGTTTGCTGGTGGCTAATACCCACGATACCATTCTCTGCTTCTCAAATAAGGGCAAGATGTACTGGATGAAAGTATACCAGTTGCCGGAAGCAAGCCGTGGTGCCCGTGGTCGTCCAATCGTCAACCTGTTGCCATTGGATCAGAACGAACGTATTACAGCCATTTTACCAGTGCGTGAATATGAAGATGGACTGAATATCTTCATGGCGACCGCAAGTGGAATTGTTAAGAAAACTAAACTCAGCGAATTCAGCCGCCCGCGCAGTGCCGGCATCATCGCAGTGAACCTGAATGAAGGTGATGAGTTGATCGGCGTTGACCTGACGGATGGCAGCAATGAAGTCATGCTATTCTCCGCACAGGGCAAAGTCGTTCGTTTCCTCGAAGAAGAGGAAGAAACTCTGGAAGATGGCACTGTTCGCGTGAAAGGTGTTCGTGCGATGGGACGCACCGCAACTGGGGTTCGTGGTATCAAACTTGCTGTAGGCGATAAAGTCGTTTCACTGATCATTCCTCGTGGAGAAGGGGAAATCCTGACTGTCACCGAGAATGGTTACGGTAAACGTACTGCCGAGAGCGAATACCCGACAAAATCCCGTGCTACACAAGGTGTTATTTCCATCAAGGTCAGCGAACGTAATGGTAACGTGATCGGCGCGATTCAAGTTGAACCGACTGACCAGATCATGATGATTACTAATGCGGGAACATTGGTACGAACCCGTGTTTCTGAAGTCAGCACTGTTGGTCGTAATACACAAGGCGTCACCCTGATCCGTACATCAGAAGACGAAAAAGTGGTTGGCTTACAACGTGTAGCTGAACCTGATGACGATGATGAGGATGAGAATGACAATACAGCCTCTCCTTCTGTTGAAGGGCATGCTGAACCAGAAGATAAAGAGTAATACGTTTTAATTTTATTCTTATCTTGTTGCATACCATCAATAATAGAGCAGGCATTTCGGTGCCTGCTTTTTTTGCATGATCTTTTGACCAAGCATTAAAGAGCCAAATGCTGCTTTGTATTCCCTGCTACACTAGTATATGCTGTGAACAGTTAATATTAATCATGTTTTTCGTCAGGCGATCTCTTGAGATATCTATCTTCTTTTCGGACGTCATTAAAGATATCCCGTTATCTTTTTCGGGTGCTCGGATTTATGTTATGGGCACTCGGCGCCTTGTTAACCAGCTTTTATTTGATAAATCTTTTCAATACAGTCAAAGCAGATATGCGACAAGAATTTAATTCTAACTTTGATGTTGCATTTGCTAATGTGCGGATCCTTTCCGGTATCTTGCGGGATATTCAAGTAATTGTGGAGAAAGAATTATCATCAAAGAATGATAAAGATCCAACAATTACCCTACCGCAATATGACAATATTCTGCCGTACATTCCTTTGAATTCAAATTCCGATTGTGAGCTTTTACACAAAAGCTCACATAATCATTTAGAGTCATTGGATCAATCGTTATCATTTCGGAATGACAATACTTCTCCTATACATCATGTCACCCAAATTCTTTTTGTTGATGCGAAAAGCTTGTGCATGGTGAAATTAGCCTATCGTGGCAACATCGTAGACTCTGACGCAGTTAAAAAAATGATCTATGAAAGTAGCCTGAGGGTAATTAATATGAAAGATCAGGGAAGAGAACGAGCCATCTTTACGATACAACCCGACTCAAGAGCGGATGGGGGGAATTTTTATATTTTTTCACCCGTTTATATTGATGGGCACATTAAAGGGATCATCATTATTGACCAATATCTTACTCTGGAATACTTTAAACAAGCTACATATAGACCTTTACATATCACGCTGTTAAACGAGTTTAAACAGCCCGAATTATTTTATCCGACAAAAAATATCAATAAACAGACCTCTATAAATTTCAATATGCAATCGTCTTACTTCGGTTACGATGATAATTTTACCAGCTTGTTACTACTGCGACGATTATCACCCGCTTCATTGTACGTTGCTTATTCAGTACCAATAAAACAAATTTACGTTGAACTCAAAGCCAGCCTGATTAATAGCGCCATATTGAATGTTATTTCTGCAATCGCCATTACCTTTTTTGTTTGGCGTTTTGAACGTAAAATGTTTTCTCCGGCCGAAGACAATGCAATTCGCCTTGAAGAACATGAACAGTTTAACCATAAAATTGTTGCTTCGGCTCCAGTGGGAATTAGTATTTTAAGAGTCAGTGATGGTGTCAATATTCTGAGTAATGAACTGGCACATAATTACACCCGAATGCTGACATATGAAGATCAAAAACGTATTGTCGATATCATTTGCGATAAAACCAGCAGCTATATTGATGTCGTCACCAGCGATAATAACCACCTGCAAATTAGTTTTGTACACTCACGCTATCGTAATGAAGAAGTTGCAATCTGTGTGTTGATAGATGTCAGCACCCGAGTAAAAATGGAAAAATCCTTGCAAGAAATGGCCTCAGCCGCAGAGCAAGCCAACCAGGCGAAATCGATGTTCCTTGCAACAGTTAGCCATGAATTAAGAACACCACTCTATGGTATTATTGGTAACCTAGAGCTTATCCAATCTCATTCATTGCCATCAGAATCCTCAAGATTATTGGCAACAATGAATAATTCATCATCGCTATTGTTGAAAATTATCAGCGATATTCTCGACTTCTCTAAAATAGAATCCAAACAACTAAAAATTGAACCCAGGGATTTTAGTTGTCGGGAAGTAATATCACATGTGACTTCAAATTACCTGCCTCTAATTACAAAAAAAGGGTTGGGGTTATACTGCTATATTGATGCGGATGTTCCGGATATCATCCGCAATGATCCCGTAAGATTACAACAAATCATCTCTAATTTATTAAACAACGCTATCAAATTCACAGCTTCTGGCTGTGTTGTTATTGAAATTACATCGAAACATGGTTATTTGTATATTAGTATCAAAGACACAGGGCTTGGCATTGATGATAAGTTACAATTTCAATTATTCGAGCCATTTTTCCAGATCAGCGCCAATAAAGAAAGTTCTACACAAGGCACAGGGTTGGGGCTGGCTATTTGTGAAAAACTTATTAATTTGATGGATGGTGATATTGAATTCGTTTCACAAAAACAAATTGGCAGTATCTTTTCCATCCGTATTCCTTTTTATGGCGTTAAATTTTATGCAAAACAAGTAGCTAACCAACATTCACAGCAAAAGATAGTGTTGGCTATTTGCAATGACTTCCTTGAAAGATATTTACATAATTTACTTTCACAGAATCATTTTCAAGTTACTCTATACGACGAAGAAAAAATAGATGGCACAGAATTACTTATCAGTGATCGACCTAACGATCCAACTATTTCTGTACATTATCAGATAGAAATATCAGAAAAACATATTGGTCCACCAGAACAAATACGAGAAAATTATTGGCTGCATAATACTTATGAGCTGAGTGAATTGGGTAGCACGCTGGATACTCTGCTGGCAGAACACACACTCTCATCAACCTTGCCTATTTCGCTGTCATCATCGCTTACTTCAACAAAAGTGATGAAAACTAACAGCAGCCTCAATACAGTAAAAGTATTAGTTGTTGATGACCATCCTATTAATCGCCATTTATTGGTCGATCAATTAACCTCAATAGGGTTTAGCGTATCAATGGCAAATGATGGCATTGATGCGCTTGAGTATCTCAAAAACAATTCAACAGATATTCTTTTGACAGATGTTAATATGCCCAATATGGATGGATATGAACTGACACAATACTTGCGAAACAGAGGCTATACCAAACCCATTATTGGTATTACTGCCAACGCATTGGCAGAAGAAAAACAGCGTTGTACTAATGTTGGCATGGATAACTGTTTATCGAAACCTGTATCACTGGCAATACTAAAAGAAGTAATAATAGAATATAGTAATATTCAAAGACAAATACATTAATCCATTAAATAATACATCGATTTGCTGAAAGGTAGAAAATCGGTAACGCCAACTACCGATTTTCTACCAGGAAAGATAACCTATTGGTTATTTACCAATATCTTTGTCAATCGTGACAGAAGATAAATAGTTAAGTAACGCAATATCGTTATCAACTCCCAGCTTTAGCATTGCTGATTTCTTCTGGCTACTGATAGTTTTAATACTACGATTAAGTTTTTTAGCAATATCAGTAACAAGAAAACCTTCGGCAAATAAGCGCAGAACCTCGCTCTCTTTAGGAGATAAACGTTTATCCCCGTAACCATTGGCATTTACTTTTTCCAGTAACTTGGAAACACTCTCAGGTGTGAATTGTTTCCCCTTCTGCAAAGCAGAAAGAGCTCTGGGCAAATCAGTTGGTGCTCCTTGTTTTAACACTATTCCCTCAATATCAAGCTCAAGTATAGCGCTTAAAATAGCCGGGTTATTGTTCATTGTAAGAACAATAACTGCCAATGTTGGGTAATGGCGTTTAATATATTTTATCAGGGTGATGCCATCACCGTATTTATCCCCAGGCATTGACAAATCCGTTATCAGAACATCTGCCTCTATATGTGGCAAGCTATTAATGAGTGTCGTTGAATTTTCAAATTCCCCCACCACATTAATCCACTCAATCTGTTCAAGAGACTTGCGGATGCCAAACAAAACAATGGGATGGTCATCAGCAATAATGACATTAAGGTTATTCATATTATTGGTTACCTTGTTGCAACAGCTTTGTGATAAAGGAATCAATGAGGCTGATGCTACTTTTGATTTCTACTTCATTATTGTCTGCTATGTGTTTTTCCAATGCCTCACATGATGACCTAAGAAACTCTAAATCTAACATAGCAAACGCACCCTTAAGGCGGTGTACCGTTTGCGAAAGTGATACCAAATCATGTCGTTCCATATCAGTATACAGTTTAGTAATATCCATAGGTACCGTCTCTATAAATAATTTCCTGTAATCACTGTTTTCCAACTGAATTTGATAATTTTTGAGAATATTGCAGATATCACTATCAATATCCTCACATGAATCAACATCCTCAGTGAGTTTGCATACTGGTTCAGAGCTCTCAAAAATTTCTTCTGACTCTTCTAAACTGACATTCTCTTCAATCAGAAACGATATTGCATTGATAACAGCATCAACAAGATTGTAATTGCACTGAACCAAACCGGGCTTGATCTGCTTGAACTCTAGTAAATTGCCCACTAATAATATAGTTGGTTTTTCCTCTTTGTACTGTTTATCCGTAAGTATAATATCGTATTCTTCCGTAATGTTCCCTTTGCTTTTATCGAAATAAGTTGCACCGTAATTACTGAGATAAGTATGGATGATTTTGCTGATTTCGGGGTTATTGATATCAATTAAGATCGCAATCCCTTCCAAAAGCTGAGGCGTTTCACCATTTTCATCATCATACTGTGATAAAGGCAGATTGATAACATAATGAGTGCCTAAACCCAACTTACTTTTAATATCAAGACTTCCTCCCATTCTTTTGCATAACTGGTTACATAAATAAAAAGCCATACCTGAATTGGTAGAGTACTTATCTTCTGTTGATTTGTATAGGAAAGGATAATTCAAACTGGTCAAATCCTTTTCACTCAAACCAGAACCACTATCCATGAGCTCAATTTGAATATGGTTGTCATATTTACCAGAACTATTAACGGTCAATGATATTTTGCCATAGCTGGTCGTTGTCATTGCATAGTTAAATAACAACGTGACAATTTTACTTAACGCGGTTCCATCCCCAATGAATAAAATTTCACGGGATATATTAAAATGATAATAAGTTCTCAACCCCTTAGCATTCAAAGTCGGCAGAGAGATTTTCAGGATATCTTCCAAACGCGAAGACAGAGAAAATACTTCATTCGCTGGCTGCCAATCATTAAATTCTAAGCTATTGAGCAATGAAATGTTTTCAACCCATTCAGTAATATATTTGGATTTCGCTAATAATTTATCCAGCAATTTCTGCTCATTCTCATCTTGTGATAGCTGTTTCAATTGGTCAGCAATAGCATTTAGATTCTTAACTGGGTGTTTTATTTCTTTATTAATATTCGAAAGCATTGACCTTCTGGCCTGAATACTTCTCTCATATTCCTGATGAGCAAATTGTAATCGCTTATTTGCCATGACTTCCTGATCTTTGTCTTGTAGTAAAAACAGGTAAGACTCTGGCAATAAGCTATTGCTATACATTTTCACTTCATAAATCGCCTCATCAATGGATGTTTGAATTACACCATGATGCTGTTGCGCCATAATTCTGACTTTATTCAAATCGACATGAGGCATCAACCGCTCTGCGATTTTATTACTCATTATTATTTGATTCGCAGCAAAATCGTAGAGCACCAATCCTGTGGGGATATTAGAAATAATATCGTTATTCAGAGAATCCTTAATCTTTAACTCATTGCTCATAGAGGCATTTGGTGCAATATATCGCCTACGGATATAAAATAACGCATTTAACGAAAATAAAAAGAAAAGCGATATTGAAAGCAGAAGCCAGGAATTTCTGAACAATAAATCCACAATCAGTGTTTTCAATGGAACTTGATAAGATAATTTATATGGCACGATATTAAGAGACTGGGAGAATTCCAGCCAAAAACCGTTCCATGAAACCTCAACTTTATCTGAGTTATCAGCCTCATGTGAGCTAATCGCATTCAGCCGAAAATTTGCTGGCAGCATATCAACCGGCAAAAGATTATTGATAGGCAAATCAAAGGCTATAATGGTTGTTAATTGACCAGTTACATTAAACCCAGCTTTATAAGTATAAAAATAAATATTCTCACCACGTAATACACTGATAGGCGATATATTCTCCTTTTCATCCAAAGTGATGAACTGGTCTAACATCTCAGTGCGTCTGGCATCATAATTCAGGGTCAGATAACTGTCTTTGAACCTTATTTCCGGTTTTAAGAGTGAGTGGTTCGTTATCAATAATAAATTATTCTCCTTCCCATTAAGGTAATACATCGACAAGTATTCATTGCGAGGCCCCCAGAGAATTTCCAGATAGTTAGACAATTGCTGAGCCAGTCGAATACTAAAATCGCTGTATTGACCAAAAATAATTGCATCAACGGCCTGATAGCGATTTTCTAACCAATAGACATCTGGGCCTAGTTTTAGCAACGATGGTGTCTCCTGAGAGGAGATTGGCAAAGTATTAGACTGTTCAAAGATATGATTTGTGTAGTAACGATAATCTTTAATCTGCAATCTCATCTTCTCTGTTACACTACTGATAGCATATTTTTTCTCCATCAACCAAATATCAAAATAGTTATACCCGAATAAAAATAGAGACGTAAAAAGCAAAGTAACAAATAGCGTGTAAAAACGAGGAATAGTTGAAGGCTTGATAGGTGGTTGTTTATACATTCTTGGATTAATTGCCTTTAGTATGAATATATTTTGGTCAATGCAACATCAACCCGTAGATAAATAAGCCAGAATACCTAGTTTATACTAGCAGGTTAGCAAATCAAAAGGCCATTAAAGATCAAAGATTGAGCAAGCAGTAAAAAAAACGGCTTTTTTTTTCTTTAGGGGCTAGACACATTAAATCGATATAGGCATAATCTCGCGCCATGGAAGGATGGCCGAGCGGTCGAAGGCAGCGGTCTTGAAAACCGCCGATGGGAAACCATCCTAGAGTTCGAATCTCTATCCTTCCGCCAAATTTCGCCGGCTTAGCTCAGTTGGTAGAGCAACTGACTTGTAATCAGTAGGTCACCAGTTCGACTCCGGTAGCCGGCACCATACAAGAACCCGTTATTTCCCGTAACCATCCGGTGAGATAGCGGGTTTTTACTTTCCATTTTCAGGCAAATTAACATTAACGCCCTGCATCTGAATGCGCTTCCTTTTCATCTTTTAAGCTGCTGCTGTCTGGCTAATCACATATTTTCTATACCCTATGGAATTGACTTCCTTATTCCCACACTACAAATTAAAGTCTGTTAGGCGCTGTTGGGTATAGTTGTATCTTTTAGATAGAACAAGATTGAGGCATGAAGTTATTTTATCCTCAACTGATAATAAACTAGGTGTAATTATTTATTTACATCATGTGTACCATTGATTTGACAGCCATAAGTCATTCATTTAACCTGCTAATCTTATAACTATTTTTTCAACATATTTCAGAAACGAGGGTAGCGTGAAAAATCGCACTGTTGGCAGTATTTTTATCGTTGCAGGAACGACGATTGGAGCCGGGATGCTGGCAATGCCATTGGCAGCAGCAGGTGTGGGGTTTGGAACCATATTTGTTATGCTGCTCGCCCTTTGGGCATTAATGAGTTATACCGCGCTCCTGCTCGTAGAAGTTTATCAATATAATAAGTTTAATACTGGGTTGGGGAGCATCGCAAAACGCTATCTTGGTGTTGGCGGGAAAGCATTAACGGGTTTCAGCATGCTTTTCCTGATGTACGCCCTGACAACAGCCTATATTAGTGGTGCAGGAGAATTACTGTCAGCCAGTCTTTCTTCATGGTTAGATAAGCCCATTTCTATCTCTGCCGGGATTATCATTTTCACCGTTATTGCTGGCGGGGTCGTCTGTATCGGTACCCACTCCGTCGATTTAATTAACCGCTTACTGTTTACCGCTAAAATCGTTTTTCTGGTCGTTGTACTTGGTGTGATGATGCCCCATGTTGATAAAATCAACCTGATGTCCATGCCGGTTGAACAAGGGCTGATATTATCCGCCATTCCGGTCATTTTTACTTCATTCGGCTTTCACGGAAGCATACCAAGCATTGTTGCCTATATGGGGGGAGATACCAACAAGCTACGGAAGATTTTTATCATCGGCAGTGCTATTCCTCTGAGCGCCTATATCCTGTGGCAATTAGTGACTCTCGGTGCCATCTCTTCAAATACCTTTGTTGATATTCTTGCACAACAGTCTGGGCTGAATGGCCTGTTGGCAGCAGTCAAAGAAGTTGTCGTGTCACCCAAAATCGTCCTTGCCGTCCATCTGTTTGCGGATCTCGCTCTGGCGACTTCATTCCTTGGGGTTGCTTTAGGTCTGTTTGATTACCTTGCTGACCTTCTGAAACGCAGCAATCATGCGAAAGGACGGTTACAGACAGGATTGATAACGTTTGTTCCTCCATTGTTATCCGCACTGTATTACCCTAACTTTGTTATGGCACTGACATATGCTGCCGTTGCCCTTTCCATTCTGGCGCTGTTATTACCTTCCCTGTTGGTTTGGCGCAGCCGTCAGGAAAATGAGGGTGGATATCGTGTCAGGGGAGGGAAACCGGCTTTAGTCCTTGTCTTCTTGTGTGGGATTGCGATTATTGCAATTCAAATTGGCATTGTGACAGGAATACTGCCAAAAGTCGGATAATTTCTATCCTGTTTAAGATTATCCGCCTCTGTTATATCGAGGCGGATAATCTTGAAGATACTGATTTAGAAGCTTAAACCTGCACCAATGTAAAAACCATCAGAGACTTTATTACTGCGGTTACCATTTTTTCCTTTTATATCAATAACACGATAACCTACATCAACAGTCAATGGCTTAATAAGCGTGACACGCGCTCCCCCTGCGGCCTCAGTGTAAGAATCCACTCCTGACGTTAAGCCTGATGGCGCACCATACGCCTCACCATACAGGGACAAAGAAGGTATTACCGCCCAGCTTAGGCCAACGCCACCAGCCAATGCAGCCCCATTTTTCCCCTCTTTTGGTGACAGATAGAGTGCCTTACCACCAATACTTGCCGTAAATGGCCCAACAGGTAAGCCGAAAGCGGCACCTAAACTACCAAGTTGACCATTATGATCACTGCGAGTCCAATTACCATTAAAAGATAGCCCCGCGTTTTTATCACCAATCCCTACAGATGTACTGGTGTTGTGCTTTCCCATTTGTACATCCATGGAAATAGCGTTTGCTGCACCAGTCAAAAAGAGCAAACTGGCTGCGCTGATAGCAATAAGACCTTTCATATTTTTCTTCTCTCTTCTCAATTGGTGAATGCCAATACCACTTAAGATATTTTACTGAAATCAGAGAGACGCCTATAGATAGCGAATGCAATGAAACCTCTATATTTATCAAGATATGTAAACATTGCGACTATTTACCATCTACATTATTAGAGGCAGTGGTTTTTTCTGCTACCCATTGTTTAACCTGTTGGCGTGAAACCTTTATCCCGCCATCTTTTAACTGTGATGGTAACAAATAGTAAGCTACAGGGATTTGGAACGCAGCGAGTTTATCCGAAAGCCACCCACTCAGAGTTTCTATCAGTTCAGGATATTTTGTTTCAATAACAGCCACAGGGCGATGACCGAATTCAACATCAGGAATGGGAACAACAAAGCTTTGCTCTATCTTTGGATGTTGATTAATTATCCCCTCAATATCTTCCGGCTGGATGCCTTCACCACCACTGAAAAACTGGTTATCGAGACGTCCCAGGATCCGTAACTCTCCCTGCTCAAATACACCTCTGTCACGAGTAGCAAACCATCCTTCTTTATTTGTCAGTGGGTTCAATTTCCCATCAAACCAATAACCACTTGCGATACTGTCAGCACGGATCTGTATTTCTCCATCCACCAGACGAATAGATTTTCCCGGAAGCGGGTTCCCGACACCAGACAAGCCATCAGCTCGTTTTACACAGACAGTTGAAGCCATTTCTGTCAGCCCATAACCACACCAACAGCGTATGCCCAACTGTTCAGCCCGTTGGGTCAGAGTTGTTGGTATCACAGCGCCTCCCAACAGGACTTCTTTTAATGTTAACGGATGCGTAAGAGGCTGTTCCAATAAACGCCAAAGCTGAGTCGATACAAGTGAAGCATGGGTACAATCAGATAGTGCACGCTCCAATGGATGCAAATCCCGCAACACCAGTTTTGCCCCTTGTTGTAACCAACGCCAAAGAATTCCCTGACCGGAAACATGAAATAAAGGCAGAGACAGCAACCAGCTATCATCTGGCTGAAAATTCATGCAGGAAAGAATACCTTGTGCACTGGCAAGATTAGCGCCGATGGAATGTACTGCGGCTTTGGGCAATCCGGACGATCCTGAGGTCAGAATCATGCTGGCGGGGCGTCCAATTTTCCATGATACGGTTTCCCATATTATCGGTTGTTCGGGTATGGATGACCGTTTTTGTTGCCAATCGAGTTCCTTGACCTGAATAACCGGAGAAGGTGAGCCTGTAAAATCCACGCCATAAGAGATGTTGAGATGAGGCAATAATTCTGCCAACAACCGATCGGGGAGTTGAGGATTAAGGGGCAATACCCTTGCCCCACATTGTAAGGCAGCCAGATAACACAAAAGAAGCCCGCCACTGTTTTTTCCCCTGAGGATCACACCACTGCTTTCAGAAAGCCCCTGTTGGTGAAAATGGGTAGCAATGGCATTGATGTTCTTGGTTAATTGCTGCCAGTTTAATTGCTCATCATATAACTGAATGGCTTGCTTTTGGGGATGAGTCGCCGCCCAATACTGCCACGGCCACTGAGTCCATTCTATGACTGACATTCATGGCTCCACACTGTTTCCAGCTTATCCAGCGTCACAAAAGGAATTGCGCTATCAGGCCAACAACGAATGAGTTGGGATTGGATCAGATCCAGTGTATCCAACCCCGGCAGTGTGTCTGGTGTCAGCCAATGCGCCAGACGAGCCAACTGCGTCAGACCAAAACTGGTTTCAATACTGGAGCTAACCACTGCGTCTAAACCGAGCTGATGCGCTTCAGAGATCAACTGCCGACAACGGGCAATACTACCTACCAATGTCGGTTTAATGATGATGGCAGAAACCCCTTCTTGTGCTTCCACGATGAAATCGTCTTCCCGTACACTTTCATCCCATGCAATAGCGATCCCTGTTTCACGGGCAAACGCCAAAGATTCTTCACGGGTTTTGCAGGGTTCTTCGAGGAAAGCAATCCTCTGGCGATAATCAGGATTGACATATTTAGCGAAACCCTCTGCTTTGGCCGGTGTCCAACTACGATTAGCATCCAGCCGTAGCTGAAGTTCGGGAACCGCTTCCAGCATCACATTCACTACCATGCCATCGCGTACCGCTTCATATAAGCCAACCTTGACTTTGGCTATCTTTTGACCTGCCATATTTCCCAGTCGCAGAATCACATCGTCGGGATCGCCCGTGCATAACGGCGCCTTACGATAATCGGCTTCCTCCGGCAATTCTCCCCGCAACTCAGCCAATGCACAGCTGAGACCAAAAGCAACGGATGGAAGCGCGCTTTCTTCTGGCTGAGAATATTGGCCTTGGTTCAGGCACCGATTCTGGCACCATTGCTGCAACCATTCTACGACAGCGGTTTTAGCCTGTTCGAGGGTTTCATGGCTAAATTCTGGTAACGGGGATATTTCCCCCCAGCCATCCCGCCCGTTTTCCTGTAAATGAACCAGAAATCCATCACGGGTCTTTAGGCGTTGATAACGTAAGATAACGCCTGCCTCCATTGGCAGGCTGAATCGATATAAAGTCGCTTTACGCATTATGGATTACGCTTGAATTTACCGAAATCCGGGTGGCGTTTTTCGTTGAAGGCATTGCGCCCTTCCTGCCCTTCTTCCGTCATGTAGAACAACATGGTGGCGTTCCCCGCCAATTCCTGCAAACCAGCCTGACCATCACAATCGGCATTCAGTGCCGCTTTCAGGCAACGCAACGCCATTGGGCTATTTTCAAGCATTTCGCGGCACCAGCGCACTGTCTCTTTTTCCAGCTCGGCATAAGGCACGACCGTGTTAACCAGTCCCATATTTAATGCTTCCTCGGCATTGTACTGACGGCAAAGGAACCAAATTTCGCGGGCTTTTTTCTGCCCTACGATCCGCGCCATATAAGATGCGCCCCAGCCGCCATCAAAGGAGCCGACTTTAGGGCCAGTCTGGCCGAAAATGGCATTATCCGCAGCAATAGTCAGGTCACACATCAAATGCAGCACATGCCCGCCACCAATGGCATAACCTGCGACCATAGCAACAACCGGTTTTGGACAGGTACGGATCTGGCGTTGAAAATCCAATACGTTCAGGTGATGTACTCCGCTGTCATCCTGATAACCGCCGTAATCACCACGAATTTTCTGATCCCCTCCGGCACAAAAAGCCTTTTCTCCCATTCCCGTCAGAATGATAGTGCCAATTGCATCATCGTAACGGGCATCTGCCAGCGCCTGCATCATCTCTTTGACAGTCAGAGGACGGAACGCATTGCGTACCTTCGGGCGATTAATAGTAATCTTAGCAATCCCATCTGTAGATTTATGGTAGAGAATATCTTCAAGCCCTTGAGAACAATCTCGCCATTCAACCGGAGCGTATAGTTTTTCTTCGCTTGGATAACGCATTATTGAATTTCCTTAACCAAAGAGTGATAAAAAATGGTTCACTGCGGCAGAAAAAGCCGCAGGATTGCCATGGTGGGAATTATGTCCAGCCTGTGGAATGATTTTTAACGGCAATGTGTATTGTCTGGCTATGCTCTGAAATTTATGATCATTTTCCCCACACAGATAGGAGAAAGGTATTGTCATTTGCTGTAGATCAGGAATCAGGTAAGGTTGAACACCCAAAGACGTATTTTCCAGCATGTCGGCAATGTTTTTTCCTCTGTTTTTACTGCGACGATGAATAAGCTGCTTACGTTGTGCCATCGTTAAGTCAGCGAATATTGGTTGTTGATACCAATCAGCCAAGGCAGCCTCTATCGGTTCCTGACGAAAACGCTGTGCCCAATGCTGATCATGCTGTAACCTCACATCGCGATCCTTTTGGGAAAGTAATCCGGGGTTTCCCCCTTCCACCAGCAATCCCCTCAACCCCTTATGCTTACCGTGAGTCGCATGATACATAGCAAGGCGTCCTCCCAGCGAGTAACCAATCAGGCAATAATCATCAATCTGATACTCAGATAAGGCCGCACTCAGCAATTCCTCTATCTCAGTAAAACCTCCTGCCACCGTAATACCGACAGAATGACCGTGACCCGGTAGATCAATAACCAATGAAGGATAGTGCTTACAGGCATCCACCGTAGGCAACCAATCGTCACCTTTGCCCAATAGACCATGCAGCCAAACCAGCCATGTTCCCTGATTATCTGAATGAAACGTCTGACAATTCAGTTTCACAGCATAGCCACCTGTTCCAGCAGTGCTTGTAAATTCAGCGCTCCATCACTGCCCGCTACTTTTAATTCCATCAATGTTGTTCCTTCACTCTCCCATGCCAGCCTGGCGTGTTGCTTTAATTCCGGCCAATTTTCTGGCGCAGCATAGTTCAGGCCAAACATGGCCGCAGCATGGTCAAAATTAACGTTTTGCGGCATACAATAGAAACGCTGATGTTCTTCCTGCGGTGTTGGTAGCAATGAAAAAATTTGCCCGCCATTATTATTCACGATAATCAACAGCATGGGAGTGGAAAGATGGCGCAATAAAGCCAGACTATTCAGATCATAGAGAGCAGAGAGATCACCGACAATTGCCAGTGTCGGTTTATTGGTTGCCCTTTGTACACCCGCTGCGGTTGCAATTAATCCATCAATTCCACTCGCACCACGGTTACTGTAAACAGGATAACCCGCTGGTAGCTGCCCCAGGGCATCAATCAAACGTACAACCAGACTATTGCCGACAAATAGTTGTCCCTGTGCCGGTAACAATTGATGCAGTTGATGTGCCACTGCCGCCTCACTGAATTTTCCTGCTAATGTTGTTTCAACACATTTAAGCGCTTTTCTTGACCATAAATTTAATTCATCAGCCCAAGGTGTTCGGCGATATGCCGGATGCTCCCGCAACCAATCAGCCACATGGCAATTAAATTTACGGCCTTGGTGATTTGCCGGATCAAGCCGGCCTGCAACCGGATCAACAATCCAATACTGTTCAGGTTGGCAGCGACTCTGCCATTGCAACAGCCGTTTTCCTGTCAGGCTGGTACCAAATTGAATCACCAGTTGCCCCTGAGACAAAATCTCCTGTGCCCGATGATGATTCAACCACAAATCAGCGCACGGTAAAGGTTGCCCTGTTTGAGACAGCACATCGCCAATCAATGGCCAACCCATTTCTTTTGCCCACTGTGCGACAAGTTTGCCCTCTTCAGCGCTCATCCTGCCGGCCAGTACAATTCCTTTCTTTTGTCGCCAGTGATCCCAATCTGCTACCTTTGCTGTAGCAAGCATCTCTGTCTGGATCAGCCAAGGTTCATGTCCCTGCCACCATTTCCCCAATGTTTGCTGCCAATCCTGATACTCCGTCATATCATGACCATACAAGGGCTCAGCAAACGGGCAATTAATATGCAGTACCCCTTGTTTCAGATTTGACATCCCATTATCAATGGCAGAAACCAGCCAATTGGCGGGAATTTCTGTGGTTGGGCGGGGCAATGCAAGGGCCTGATCAGGATGAGAGGCAAAAATGTCTGTCTGACGGATCGCCTGATTCGCGCCACAATCGATCAATTCTGGCGGCCGATCCGCAGTGAGAAACACCAATCGTTCTCCCGTCAACCCAGCTTCAATCAAGGAAGGATACAAATTAGCCACCGCTGTTCCTGATGTTACAATCACTGCTACAGGTTCTTTACTTGCTTTTGCCAGTCCCAGAGCCAAATACCCCAACCCACGTTCATCGAAATGCGTATGGTGGATCAACTTATGATTTTCTGCAGCGGCCAATGTCAATGGTGTTGAACGGGAACCAGGGGCGATACAGACATGACGTAATCCGTGGCGGGTCAATGCTTCCAATAAAAGTTCCGCCCAGCGGCGGTTCAGTGCGCTGTTTGACATATGATGCTCAAGAACGTCTTTTCAAAAAATGTAATAATAAAAAGATATTATATAAGTATTCTTTAATCCTAATGCCTGTAAAAACGATTTCCTTATCTTAGTTCAAGGAATTGTCATTTAGTTGGCAACAGGGAAAGAGATTCCCGCATTAAAAAATGAAATTGCGTAACAAAAAAGATAAAGCCAGTCATAAAAAAACAAATTATGACTGGTTTTCTGATTGGGAAGATTTAAGGATAGACGAGATTTAATGTTGCAGTTGCATTGGCCTTACCAGCCGTAATGTGATTATCGATCTGGATATAACGCGCCTTGAAAGGAACAGAGTAAATTCCATTCATACCGTTACCTAATTTGACTGATGTGTTGAATACGATAGGTTGATCCTGATACAAAACCTGAAGGCCAATCCCACTCGCTGAGTTTCTGTCATGGTCAAGTCCCAGAATATCCCCCGCCTTGCCCTGAATAATCGGATTCCAGACCAATTCAATAGGGACATTGGCATTGCATGCCAAATCAATGTCAAAATGGCGTTCTCCCGCCGTGCTGTTAACCCCCGAAAACTGTGCACTTCCTATCTTGCCCATTGAAATACGAATATTCTTTTCTTGCAGGGAACAAGCGGGCGTAATAAAGCGTATTTTACTGAGAGAATAGGAATATATAGCTGTTCCTGCCAGACGTGCCGTGATCACACCATTTTTTATTATGCCAGAACCCGTTTCAGATTTTGTTTTCACAAACTCTATTCTGGTTTCATTCGGCTGGTCATTGAACCTGATTCCTATGCCGGGTACGCCCGAATCATGAATACCCCCGCTGATATTCGTCAAGCTAAAGGGATACCCCGTGAACTCCCATTCTATCTTCTCCGAATCATCACAATGGAATTCATTCCTGTTCACTTGCCTGACGGGATAAGCGCCAATGACTTCACCAACCTTAGTTTCCCGGTTAACCAGGAATTGGCCTTCACTGATGGGAATACTTTCGGCCACAGGATTAATGTCAAAACGACAGGAACTTGTATGGCTGTAAGCCTTAGTTGACAGAATTATCAGCACACTGCTGACTGCCAATAGCAACCGATATTTTTTATGGGCGCATATCTTATGGGTGAATGTCTTATGGATGATAAACATAGATAAGCCTGATCCTACTCGCAATTCATGTCCAAGGTGTACACGCCAGATTGAGGTCTTTCTTTCGGTAAATGTAATTAACCGTACAGATTTTGGTATCCAACGCTCCCCATTTGACCTGTAACCTGCCACTATCCGGCAGTGCCGTGAGATAAACCTGCCCTTCATTGCTGACAATCGCGCTATTGTTTTCACCACTTTCATTTGATTTTCCCAGAGTGGCCTTGACGCCAAAAGGTACTGGCCTGCCATGATAAGTCAGGTACATCAATGCTCTATTTCCCATTCGTGTCTGAAAGCGGGCGAGCACAAGAGCGCCTTTTGTTGGCACGACCGATTGTGTATTCACATCAATATCGACATCATCGGCAAATGAGTGTGGTTCCAGTGCGACTCGGTTTTTACGATAACTACTCACATACGGTACAATCGCATAGCCGTTCCAGTCTGTAGCTACCGCAGTATTGTTAGTAACTTTGATGCCTTTTGCACCTTCTGCCTGAACCAGTACCGCAGCATCACCGAATTCTTGCGATAAAGTCACCCCATAAGGGTGAACGGCAATGCCTCCATGAATGCCGTAGTTTAGCTGTTTGCTATCATATTGCTGTTTGTTCGCATATTGATAATTATAGCCAGCATTAATCCGGCCATAAGCTCCCTTGTATTCCCCATGAATATTGCCACTCCCGCCTTCCCCTTTATTGACATGGCTCTGTTGCAGACTGTAGAACAAGTTATTATCTTCAAGCACTGTCCCATTCAGGCTGACTTGCTGGGAAACGCGGTCATTCCTGTTGAGACTGACACTATAATTAGCCCAACTGTTTTTCAGCCAGCGATCAAGAGGCACGTGGATACTGAATGCGAATATTTGATCATGCTCATCAGCATGTGGCCGCAAGTTATAAGAATAATTCAGCCCATAATTGATCCCTTGATGACTGACGTGATAAGCCGCATTCAGTGAACGCTCACGACCATTTTGTTGCCAATAATCCTGCTGCAACGCCATAACATAAATCTCACCCAAATTGCCTAATGTTTGGTTAAATTGCAGCTGCAACTTGCTCCTGGGATTAAAATGCGCAACCAATCGGCGGCTATCCCCAAAGCGATTAGCATCAGCAAAATCATAAAATCCTTCCGTTGAATAGCGATAACTCGCCAATGTCAAATGTGTTCCGGTCAGTGAAAAATCTTTCTCATACCGCAAACGATAAGATTGTCCGGTGGACTGTTCGCCGGATGCCAATTCAGTTTTGGCATGGGTAATATCAAAAGAAACCGCCCCGATATTTCCCAAATCCACACCAGAACCTAACAAAGCCGATTGGTAGTCAGGGGATAAAAGAGTACCACCGTAAGCAGTAAGCCTATTATGAAGGCCATAGGTTAATGTCCCCTGAGAAAAATAAGGTTTGCGACTGTGACTACCGGCAGAACGATAACGCCCCATTGCCAGTGAATGCCTGACGTTCCCCTCCCGTAACATAATAGGTGCGGTTGTCATTGCCTGAATAAACTTGTGCTCCCGACCATCAGCCTCTTTGATGATAACTTCCAGATCACCACTGGAAACGGTTGGATAGAGATCGCTAATTTCAAATGCTCCAGAAGGAACATAGGTCTGGTAAATAACATAACCATTTTGTTTAACCGTCACTTGCGCATTACTTTGCGCAATACCCCGTACGACAGGTGCAAAACCTCTCTGGCTATCCGGCAACATATTCTCATCAGACGCAAGTAAAAACCCACGAAACTCAACATTATCAAACAGATCACCAGAGGTGAAACTATCACCAATCGTCAACTGCCCCTTAAGAGGATGAATATCACGCTGCAAATATGTGCTGAGGCTTTTCCAGCTTTGGTTTGGATCAGAATAAGTCGAATTATTACGTAAACGCCAGGCTCCCCAATTAACCCCTGATCTTAAATTCAGATAATTATTCTGTGTTGAATTACGTTGATACTGCCAATTTGTAGAACCACTATAGCTGTAATTAATCAACAATGTAGTTAAACCCTGATCCCACAGTTCAGGAGAAATATAATCTCTGTAGTGATAATGCAATGCTGCCTGAGGAACACTGATATTTAACCTCTGTCGATTAAAATCAAAATCTGTACTGGCCGACGGAATGTATTTACCGATATCTGTAATCACTGTTTCCGGTGGTAATTCAGCTAACTCAGGAAAAGAATTAACCTTAATTCCCAAATCCTTCCATTCCCTAAGGGTGATTTTTGGCTGTAACCTGCCATCTTGTAAGATAAAATCAATATTTTCTTCACTCACCTCTTTTTTATTCAGAAAGACATTCACCCAATAAACACCTGAAGGCTGAAGACCAGACTGAAAAATTGAGAGATCAACATCTTCAGGCAAGTTCCCGCCAATTTTCAGAGCATGGATATTAAATTTATGTTCCGCATACGCAGTGAAATAACAAAGAAAATTTCCGGCTATTACCAACATGCAAAATAAAAACTTACCCTTCCTGCCACAATATAACATTCTCGCAGGATTACGATTGATATTCTTTGACATATTTTATTTTCTAACAATATGAAGAGATCATTAACAAACTAAAGATCAGCAAACTCAGCCTGCGTTATACCGCCATAATCATTGATAACTTTCCAGCTCACTTTTTTGGCATTTTTGAATGGCAAAGGCCAGCTTGATTGGCTGAAAGGCTTAATCATTCCTGCACGTCTGATATCATGATTATCCACATTAAGCGATGAAAAAGAGATAAAGTAAGGGGTCGGGTTTTCGGCCAGTAATAAGCCACTTTCTTGCTTGAATTTTATTTCTTTATAAGCAGTTACTGCCTTTTCTTTCAGTTCCACGGGGCGATAAAACAGCTTTAAACGTGAGTTAACGATAATCTGCAACTGGTTTGAGGTGGGATCGGAGCTTTTCGTTTCAGGAATAGACTTAACATTAAGCCAAAATACAGATTCCCTATCCATCGGCAACTGATTGCCAACTTTGACAATACGTAAAATATTTTCATTATTTGCCGGAAGCTGAAATAGGGGAGGTGTCACAACAAAAGGGGTTTTTGTTTTATCATTCTCATCTTGTATCCAGCCTTGAATGAGATAAACAGCTTCTTTTTCAGGGTTATTAATAGAAATAGAAACTTCTTTTTTATCACTTAAATAAACAATTCGGGTTCCACCAATAATGACACCTGCCATTGCAACATTACAACCAAGAAAATATAAAAAAACATAAAAAAACAAACGATAACACGACACGGTCTTTTCTCCGCCCAATCATGATTAGTCATATTCAATTAAATAACCGAGCATCCTTGCTGGGTTTTTATACTCTTCATTTTTCAGGTTGCAGATTAATTGACAGTTCCGCAGCCTGAAATATTGTGGATATATAATATATGGAATATCGGACTATTAATTATAGGCTACTGTAAAGTTAGTCACAGCATTAGCAGAGCCAGGACCAACTTTTTCTTTAGTAGCAACATATTTAGCAATAAATCTTAATTCTTGATCAGCGCCTTTATGAAGGAGATTTTGTTCAGAAGCTCCCGCGACAGAAACACGAGATTGAGTATCTGCTTCATAAATGCCAATAGCGACACCCGTTGCAGCGTTGTCTACTTTAGTCAAAGATAAAAGATCTCTGTTATCACTATCACTTGGGCCATCAAACTTAATAGTAACATTCTTCTCTTTCATATCTGCCGGACAATCAACCAATTTAATCTGGAAGCTTGTTGGTGCAGCAGTGTCATTTACCTTTTTAAACGCATCTGCACTAACGACGCCCATCTCAACAGTTTGATCAGCAGAGTCACCATGAACCTTACAAGCATTCTGTATTACTTCTCCTTCAAATTTAATTGTCCCATTAGCTGCATTTGCGGTTGCAGCAAATAATGAAGATACAAAAAGAGAAGAAATAAGCAGCTTAGATTTCATTTAAATTAAACCCCATTAGTCAATATACAAAAAAATCCCCTCGACTGATTACAGACGATATGGAAATAAGTTCACCTACTTGATAGACCGTTTCAATGCGACACATCACGCATCTACAGCAATTGCCTTACATCCAAATAAAACAGGCTTTACCCCCTTACGTGGCCTTGTAAGGTTTGTTCGCAAATTTCGAATAAGACGAGATCATAATAGCGGTTATCTGATATAGATCAACATTATAAACTGAATCACATATTGATTTGGAATTTTATTCTGTAATTTTCCTAAATGTTTACTAAATGACATTATATATAGATGAAATCAATGAATATCATGCTAAAAATTAAGAAATTAAAAAATAATATATAATTAGCAAACTAATAATTATTATCATTCAATAGATTTTGACTATGGTTTATTTTCCAAACCAGAATAATTTACATAGTTATATTTTACATATATAACAAAACACCTTCGTAATTATTTTATTCTTTTTAATTCAACTAAGTAGTAATAGGGAGAAAGAACCCTATACATAAAAACAAACCCATTATTTGATTTAAAAATAATCAGAAAAATATTTCTCGGATGATTGGATATCAAATAATTTATTTCTTAATTGATTACATCAATGATTATAGTAACGCTGGAAACAAAATTATTTTACTAATAATCGGGTTCCGGTTAATTAAAATAGATCCAAAATTTATCGATGTGCCCGATGGATTTCAATTGACTAACAATGTACATAATCCCGCAGCCTTGTTTTCTATTTCGATCCATTCCTGTTCCGGATCAGAGTCAGCAACAATACCCGCCCCTGCATATAACGACAGCAGGTTGTCATAAATATGCGCGCAACGTAATGAAACGGCAAATTCACTCTGTTCCAAACATAAATACCCCGCAGATCCAGCGTACCAGCCACGATTGAAAGGTTCATTGTCTGACAGAAATTGCCGGGCTGCTTCACGGGGTAAACCTGCAACGGCGGCGGTTGGCTGCAAACGACGCAGGCAATCGCTATCACATACATGGCTCAGTACGCCACGAATGTGCCTGCGCAGATGTTGGACTTTCCTTAAGCGGATCACATCAGGCGGAGCAACATCCACTGAAGCAACACCTCCTTGCAGACGCTGACAAATATCATCAACAACAATCAAATTTTCATGCTGGTTTTTTTTATCTTCCAATAACCATTGCGCCAATTTAGCGGCTTCCTGATCATCTTCAGAATTTGCAACAGTTCCCGCCAATGCTTCGGTACAAAACTGCAATTGATTTCGGTAATAAAGCCGCTCAGGTGTCGAAGCAAGAAAAGCATGGCTGGCACTAAATGCAAGCATGAAATGATAGCAACGATGGTTCACTCCACGACTGGCAGCCATGAATTGTGCAGCCTGCAATGGAGAATTTAACGTCAGTTCAGTTTTTCGTGCAATGACCACTTTTTCCATTTCACTTCTGGTGATGGCCTCCAGTGCCTGTTTCAACAGAATATTCCACTGCTCATTTTCAGGCACATGTTTTGCCTCTAAAATGGTCGTTTGTAGTGGCAGGAAAGGTTGGTGCGGAAGAAGTTGGCGGAGAAACCGGCAGGCACTTTCAATATCGGCTTTTCCATCAACGTTAATGTATAACCGATTTTCACCACGATGGCGACGCAATTCCAGCCTCGGCAAAAACAGATAGCTTTCTCCACCCGCTATATTTTCGTGCTTATCCTGCCATACATTGTCATGGCAAAAATAACTATGGTGACAATGTTCAGAATCCACCTTATCCCACGCATTCAACCCCCACAGCCGCATTTGCGAAACCTGCTGATATTGCTGTAGAAATTTTTCGGCACCCGCAATATTACTGAACAAGCGAATTTGCCCACATACGACAACTTCTTCATGACCATCCCGGTGTTGCCAATAAAACTGCGGATAATGGGGCTGGACAGAAAGCCATGCCAGCCAATGAACGCTACTGCCAGCCGGCAATGTGAAGGAGAATGATTGAATGCCAATTTCACTAACATTTCCGGCATTAAGGTATTCGCATACACCCGCGATGACATCAGCAGTTTGATTCACATCTTTCCCCATTAACAACATGATAAAAAAGAATTATACGAACCATCAGAAATTATGAAAGCACTTATCGTTTATGAGGTTTTTTTAACCATGCCCACATATATAACTTTTCAAAATGGTAGGAGTGTCAAAGAAACTCAGTCCAAATTTTGCGAGTTTTGATTTTCCAGAAACAAAAAGGCAAAAAAGAGGACTGAGTTATGCTTATC